>QFNN01000143.1 GCA_003240855.1 Sphingomonas sanxanigenens | reverse complement strand
CGACAGGGCAGCGAGCGCGATCGCCATGACCTGATTGATGTCGGGCGCCGTGCCGAGGTTTGCGCTAGTGAACTGGCTGAACAGCGTCGTGCCGATGCCGGTGATGACCGCGAGCACCAGCACCTTGATGCCCGTGGAGACGATATGGCCGAGCACACGTTCGGCCATGAAGGCGGTCTTGTTGAAGAAGGCGAAGGGCAGCAGCACGAAGCCGGCCAGCGTCACCAGCTTGAACTCGATCAGCGTGATGAAGACCTGCACCGCGATGATGAAGAAGGCGAGCACCACAATGACCCAGGCGAGCAACAGCACGAGGATCAAAGCGAGGTTCGAGAACACCGCCCACAGGTTCGAGAATTGCCCTGCCGCATCCATCAGCGGCTTGGCGGCTTGCAACCCTGTCGCCGCGATCGTGCCGGGTTTCATGAAATCGCCCAGCGACATCGCCCCGCCGCTCGCCTTGAGGCCGAGGCCGGCGAAGGACTGGAACACGATGTTGGCGAGGTTGGAGAAATTGCCGATGATGAACGCGAAGACGCCGATGTAGAGCGTCTTCTTGACGAGGCGCTGAAGCACGTCCTCGTCGGCGCCCCAGGCCCAGAACAGCCCGGCGAGCGTCACGTCGATGGCGATCAATGTGGTCGAGAGGAAGCTGACCTCGCCGCCGAGCAGGCCGAACCCGCTGTCGATGTAGCGGGTGAAGACATTGAGGAACGTGTCGATGACGCTGGTGTCGTTCATGGCGCGGGGGTCTCGGTTGCGGGAGCTGCGGGTTTGCTGGCATCCACCGCGGGCGTGGGAGCATCTTGACGGAAGAAGCGGCGGCGGTTCTCGGCCCAGGCCGCTTCGCAGCCCGAGTCTGGCATGGTGAGCGTCGCGCAGCGTTCGAGTTCGCGGGCGAGCCGGTCCTGGCGCGCCTCCCCGCGCACGGCGACGGGCGGGGCTTGTGCGGGTTCAGGCTTGTGGACGGCGGCGACGATCGCCACCGCCATCATCAAGCCCGCCAGCGCGGCGACGCCCGCGATCTTGGCCGTGCGCGAGGATGCGTGCAGCATCGGACGCGATCCTCAGTTGCCCATGAAGCGGCGGAACCGTTCGCGGCCCTCCGCCTCCTCGGCCGTATGCCGCGCGGATTCGAGCGCTTGCGCGCGGCCCTGCGCCGCGACGGCGGCGGTCAGGTCGGCGAGCTGCTGCGATTGCAGCGCGAGAAGCTGATTGCCAGCCTGCGCGGCCTGAAGCGCGCCGGTCGCCGACTGACTGGCCGAGACCAGGCCGGTCATCGTCGTGCGCGCGCCGTCGATGTTGCCGACGACACCCGCCTGTACCTTCAGCGAGTCCTCGAACGCGCCGACACTATCCTGCCAACGCGCATTCGCGTTGGCGACCATCTGCGCCTGCGTGCCGGTCAGCGCCGAGCCGGTGTAGCGGCTGGTGAACGCCTGCTGGATGTTCTGCACATCATAGGCGATGCGCTGCGCCTGGCCGAGAAACTGCTGGGTACGCTGAACCTGCTGCTGCAACTGCTGGAGCTGGCTGAACGGCAGCGAGGCAAGGTTCTTCGCCTCGTTGATGAGGCTCGTCGCCTGCTGCTGGATTTGCTGGATCTGGTTGTTGATCTGTTGGAGCGAGCGAGCCGCCGTCAGCACGTTCTGCGCATAATTGGTCGGGTCATAGACGATCCCACCAAAACCGAACTGCGCGTAAGCCGGCATCGGAGCGGCCACCGGCGCGATGGCCGTGGCAGCGAGCACGCCGGCCAGGACGGCGGGGCGAAGATTCATTCTGGTCATAGCGGTAACTCCTGCTGAGGTTGATGCCGAGGATCGGGGGGAAGAAGCTCGACGGCCCAGGCAGAGCCGCGATGGCGCAGCCATTCGGCCGCGAAAGCGGATTGCCCGTGGGTTTCGATCAATTCGGCGATGCGGAGCTGGTCGGTTTTCGAGGACGCGGCGGCGAAGGCCAGCGCGACCTCGCCCAAGCCCAGCTCGAACAGGCGATTTCCCCGCCGTGACTGGCAGTAATAGTCGCGCTTCGGCGTCGCCCGACTGAGGATTTCGATCTGGCGGACATTGAGGCCGAAGCGCTCATAGATGGCCGCGATCTGCGGCTCGGCCGCGCGTTCGTTGGGCAGGAAGATACGCGTCGGGCAGCTTTCGATGATGGCCGGGGCGATGCTCGACGTTTCGATGTCAGCGAGGCTCTGGGTGGCGAAGATGACGCTGGCGTTCTTCTTCCTGAGCGTCTTCAGCCATTCGCGGAGCTGGGCGGCGAAGTCCGGGCTGTCGAGTACCAGCCAGCCTTCGTCGATGATGATGAGCGTTGGCGAGCCGTCGAGCCGGCCTTCGATCCGGTGGAACAGGTAGGACAGGACGGCTGCGGCCGAGCCGGCGCCGACCAGGCCCTCGGTCTCGAACGCCTGCACCGAGGCTTCGCCGAGCCGTTCAGCTTCGGCGTCGAGCAGCCGGCCCCACGGCCCGCCGATGCAGTAGGAGGCGAGCGCTTGCTTGAGCTGCTGCGATTGTAGCAGGACAGCAAGACCCGTGAGCGTGCGTTCGCCGATCGGCGCCGACGCCAGCGAACCAAGCGCCGACCAGATATGCTCCTTGGCCTGCGGATCGACCGCGACGCCCTCGGACGCGAAGATCGCCGCCAGCCATTCGGCCGCCCATGCCCGCTCGGCAGGCGCGTCGATATGGGCGAGCGGCTGGAGCTGCACGCCGTCGCCGGCCTCGTCGGCGAGCGTCCCGCCCAAATCCTGCCAGTCGCCGCCCATGCCGAGCGCGGCGGCGCGGATCGAACCGCCGAAGTCGAAGGCGAAGACCTGCGCACGCCCATAGCGGCGGAACTGCATCGCCATCAGCGCAAGCAGCACGGATTTGCCCGCGCCGGTCGGACCGACGATCAGCATGTGGCCGACGTCGCCGACGTGAAGGGAAAACCGGAACGGGGTCGAGCCTTCGGTCTTGCCATAGAGCAAGGGGGGAGCACCAAAATGCTCGTCCCGTTCCGGCCCCGCCCATACTGCTGACAGGGGGATCAGGTGGGCGAGATTGATAGTGGAGATCGGGGGCTGGCGGACGTTGGCGTAAGTGTGACCGGGGAGGCTTCCCAGCCACGCCTCGATCGCGTTCATGCCCTCGGGGATGACCGTGAAGTCGCGGCCCTGGATGACCTTCTCGGCGAGCCGCAGCTTTTCGGCGGCAATGGCGGGATCGCGGTCCCACACCGTCACCGTCGCGGTGACATAAGCCATGCCGGCATAGTCGGCGCCCAGCTCCTGCAGAGCGATGTCGGCATCGGCCGCCTTGTTAGAGGCGTCGCTGTCGAGCAGCGTCGATGCCTCGTTGGTCATCACCTCTTTCAATATGGCGGCGACCGACTTGCGCTTGGCGAACCATTGCCGCCGGATCTTGGTCAGCAGCCTGGTCGCATCGGTCTTGTCGAGCATGACCGCGCGGGTGGACCAGCGATACTCGAAGGCGAGCCGGTTCAGTTCGTCGAGCAGACCGGGGAATGTGACGCTCGGGAATCCGACGATGGTGAGTGTGCGGAGGTGATGGTCGCCCAGGCGCGGCTCCAGCCCGCCCGTCAGCGGCTCGTCGGCGAGCAGCGCGTCGAGGTGCATGGGCGTTTCGGGAACACGCACACGCTGGCGTCGGGTAGAAATGGTGCTGTGCAGGTAGGTCAGCGTCTCGGCGTCATCGAGCCAGCGGACTTCGGGCACGAAGCCCTCGACCAGATTCAGCACACGGTCGCTGCGATCGGTGAAGCCCTTGAGCAGCTCCCACGGATCGACGCCGTTGGTGGACTTCCCTTCATAGAGCCAGCCTTCGGCGCGTGCCCTTTCCTCGGCCGGCGGCATCCACAGCAACGTCAGGAAATAGAGGCTCTCGAAGTGTGCGCCCTCCTCGCTGAACTGTTCGCGCCGCTCCAGATCGACCAGCGCTGAGACGGGATCGGGAAATTCCGACTCCGGGTAGTCGAGCGCGGGTGTGCGCTGGGCTTCGACGAAGATCGCCCAGCCTGATCCGAGCCGGCGCAGCGCGCTGTTCAGTCGTGCGGTCGTGGCGACCAGCTCGGCCGGCGTGGCGCTGTCGAGATCGGGGCCGCGGAAACGGGCTGTGCGCTGAAAGCTGCCGTCCTTGTTCAGAACAACGCCCGCGCCGACCAGTGCGGCCCAAGGCAGGAAGTCGGCGAGATGGGCCGCATGCCCACGGTATTCGCGAAGGCTCATCATGGCTGCATCCATGTCGGGTAACGGAGGTGGCGGCGGGCGACGTCCACGAACTGCGGGTCGCGGCGCGCAGCCCAGACCGAGAGCGCATGGCCGATCGCCCAGATGACGAGGCCCGCGATCCAGAGACGCAGGCCGAGACCGATCGCGCCCGCCAGCGTCCCGTTGACGATGGCGAGCGCCCGCGGTGCGCCGCCGAGCAATATCGGCTCGGTCAGCGCCCGGTGGACGGGAGCGGAGAAGCCCGCGATCGGCTCGCTCGCTTCCATCAGACGAGCGCCCCGCCGCCGAAGCTGAAGAACGACAGGAAGAAGCTCGACGCGGCGAAGGCGATCGACAGGCCGAACACGATCTGGATCAGCCGCCGGAAGCCGCCCGATGTGTCGCCGAACGCGAGGGTCAGGCCGGTCACGATGATGATGATGACCGCGATAATCTTTGCGACCGGCCCCTCGATCGATTGGAGGATGGATTGAAGGGGCGCTTCCCACGGCATCGATGATCCCGACGCATAAGCGGGAACAGCAGCAGTCAGCGCGATCACGCTGGCGGTGGCGGCGAGCATGGCGCGGTGTGCGCCATGCCGAAGGGCATGGATCATTTGACGTCTCCTGGCTGGGGTTGGGAAAGCGAAGCGATGCGGTAGTCGCCGGTGATGGGGTCCAGCCCCTCGACACGCGCCAGCTCGGCGAGACGGCGGCCATGCCCATCGCGGACCAGGACGGCGATCAGGTCGATGGTCTCGGCGAGCAGCGCGCGGGGGACCGTGACGACGGCTTCCTGAATGAGCTGTTCCATACGGCGCAGCGCGCCGAGCGCGGTTCCAGCGTGGATGGTGCCAATGCCGCCGGGGTGCCCGGTCCCCCAGGCTTTAAGCAGGTCGAGCGCTTCAGCGCCGCGCACCTCGCCGATCGGGATGCGATCGGGCCGCAGGCGGAGCGAGGACCGGACGAGATCGGAAAGCGAAACGACGCCATCCTTGGTCCGCATGGCGACGAGGTTGGGCGCGGCGCATTGCAGCTCGCGCGTATCTTCGATCAAGACGATACGGTCGGCGGTCTTGGCGACCTCGGCCAAGAGCGCGTTGACCAGGGTGGTCTTGCCGCTGCCGGTGCCGCCCGCGACCAGGATGTTGGCGCGGGCCGCAACACCATCGCGCAGCGCCGCCGCCTCGGCCGCCGACATGATCCCGGCCGCCCCATAATCGTCGAGCGTGAACACCGCGACGGCGGGCTTACGGATCGCGAAAGCCGGGGCTGCGACGACAGGCGGAAGCAGTCCCTCGAACCGTTCACCACCTTCGGGCAATTCGGCCGAAACGCGCGGGGACTTGGCGTGAACTTCGACGCCGACATGATGCGCAACTAGGCGGACGATGCGTTCGCCATCGGCGGCGCACAGCAGCTCGCCGGTGTCGCTGATCCCGTCGCCGAGGCGATCGACCCACAGCCGCCCGTCTGGGTTCAACATGACCTCGATCACAGCCGGATCGTCGAGCCAGGCTGCAATCGACGATCCGAGAGCCGTCCGCAGCATTCTCGCGCCGCGTGACTTCGCCTCGGATCGGATCGGGTGAACGGTCAAGGAACTGGCCCCTCATAAGGGACGGTCGAACCGCCGCCCGGCTGTCGGGGCACATCAAGAGAGGCAGAAACGGGTCCTAAGCAACAGATAGTTGAAGGCGTAG
>QFNN01000011.1 GCA_003240855.1 Sphingomonas sanxanigenens | reverse complement strand
GGGCGTAAAGCCGATCCATCCAGCCGAGCTTGTAATTGAACTTCGGCCCCGGCTGTGGATTGCCGTTGGGCAGGTAGATGCAGACGATGGTGACGCCGTCGACGACGGCCTGGATATAGCGGCTCTGCTCGTCGCTCTCGTCGCCAGGCAGCCCGCGCGCCGCCTCGACCGGATCGGCCCCGCGCGCGAGGATCGCGACGCCGTTGAACCCCTTCTGCCCATGCCACACCGCGCCATAGCCGGCGGCGCGGATATCGGCCTCGGGAAAGGTCTCGTCGCTGCTTTTCAGCTCCTGAAGACAGACGACGTCGGGCCTGCGTTCCTCGAGATACTCGATCAGTCGCGTTAACCGCGCCTTGATCCCGTTCACATTATAGGTCGCGATCAGCATCGCCCGCTCATGCCCGAGACGACGGACGGACGCCAGAGGGGGCGACAATCCGTCGCACGCACCAGTTGGCAATAATTGCCGTATATCATCCCGCCAGCAGCGGCAGAGCACACTGATATGACAAGGCAAATCCTCGCCATTGTAGCGGCCGGCATGCTGGCCGCCCCAGCATCGCCGCAAACGACCGCGCAATTGCCGCGTGGCACGATCCTCGTAACCGGGCCGGCGCTACGTACATTGCTGATCGGTTCGATCGTTGCGTCGAAAAAGGGGGGGTTCAACGAGGTATATAGCTTCAGCCCCGACGGGACAGCCGGAATTTCTCACCGGAACACCTTCTCACCCGATCGCGGCCATGACGGTCCATTTACTATCTACCACGACAAGGTCTGCGCGGATATTTTTGCAAGGGGCATGGTCGAAACGCCGCGATGCATTTTTATCGCGCAGGGCCCGCTCGGCGAATATTATCGGGGTCTGATCTGGAAAAATCGGGCCATTTGGGAAGCAGCCTCTATCAAGCGCTCGCCGAAGCCACCCGCCCCGCCCGACCTTTGGGCAACCGAAATGATCAGGCGCAACTTCGGCGACTTGCAGGCAGTACGGGAACAGAGGCGCGCAAGGAAAATGGCGAGTCAGGTCCCGGGTCGAACGAGAATCCACGACCTCGAACCGATGCCGTTATGCCGGCTGGATGCCGTCGAGCGATGCTGGAAATGGTCAGAGCAGGAGCGGCGCTAAGCGAACGCTCTAACGTTCAGACCGAGAAGCTCGATCCGCAGCCGCAGCCGGAGGACGCATTGGGGTTTTCGACCTTGAAGGCCGCCCCGCCCAGATTTTCGACATAATCGACCTGAGCGCCACGCACGAGATCGAGGCTGATCGAATCGACGACCAGCGTCACCCCGTCGCGCTCGACGGCGAGATCGTCATCCTCGATCGCGTCGGCGAGGCCAAAGCGATATTGAAAGCCCGAGCAACCGCCGCCATCCACCGCGAGCCGCAAAATGGCGGGCTTGCCCTGGCGCGCGGCGATCGCCGCGACGCGCGCGGCGGCGGAACTGGTGATGTCCATCTGGGCTGCTTCGGTCACGGGCGCGAGATAGGAAGCGCTGCGATGACCGGCAAGATGCTTATTCTTCGACCGGGCCGCCCTGGGCAAGCTGCGCGCCTTCCGCAGTGCGGTTGACCGCGTAGCGGACGTCGGCGGTCTCGAGGAAGGGGATCGGGTTGACGGCGCGGCCGTCGAGGCGGACTTCGTAGTGGAGGTGCGGGCCGGTCGATCGGCCGGTCGAGCCCATACGGGCGATCAGATCGCCGCGCTTCACGCGGGCACCCTCGGCGACGAGGATCTGCGAGAGGTGGCCGTAGCGCGTCTGGATGCCGCGGCCATGGTTGAGCTCGACGAGGTTGCCATAGCCGCCGGCGCGGCCAGCGCGCTCGACCACGCCGTCCGCAGTGGCGTAGATCGGGGTGCCCGTCGCGCCGGGAATGTCGACGCCCGCGTGCATCGCGGCGCTGTGACGGAACGGGTCCGAACGGACGCCGAAATAGCTGGAGAAGTTGACGTCGTTGACCGGCTTGCGCGAGGGCACGGCCATCACGCCCTGCTCCTTGCGGTCGGCGCGGGTCCACGACATGAACAGCGCCTTGAACTGGGGATCGCCGTCGTTGCTGACGGTGCGGGTGTCTACCTGCTCGAAGGGACCACCCTCGGCGGCGGTGGTCGCCTTGGCGGCGACGGCGGCCTGCGGAGCGGCATTGGCGGCGCCGGCAAATCCGAGGATCAGGAGCGTGGCGGCGGCGAAGCGCGCGATGCCAGCGGCGGTCTTGCTGAGTGCGACCATCTTGAACATGCGACCTTTTCTCGCGCGCCGACGCGAGCCGACACGTGGTTTCGTTATTGACGGTTGCGGTAATGCCCCCCGCACCGAACGGAACCATGTCTGTCCGGAGGGGTTAATGAGATCAACACAAAGTGAGCTGGCGCGCGTTGGACCGCTTGGTCCATGCGATGAGTCGTTGAACCATCGATGAATGGAGCGGCACAGGGCCGCGAATCATAATATTACATTTGAGTATTAGATCGGATCGACGCGCCGAATCGCGGAGCGGATCAGGCCGCAGCGGCGGCAAGGACGGCCTCCGCATGGCCGGCGACCTTCACCTTGCGCCAGATTTTCGCGATCCGCCCCTCGGCGTCGATCAGGAAGGTCGCGCGCTCGATCCCCATATATTTGCGGCCGTAGAGGCTCTTTTCCACCCACACGCCATAGGCTTCGCACAGCGCGCCTTCAGGATCGCTGGCGAGCGCCACCTTTAGATCATGCTTGGCGACGAACTTGGCGTGCGACTTCACGCTATCCTTCGACGCGCCGAGGATCGCTATGCCCGCTGCGGCGAAGCGATCGGCAAGCGCCGAGAAATCCTGCGCCTCGCGCGTGCAGCCGCTCGTATCGTCCTTGGGGTAGAAATAGAGGACGAGCTTGCGGCCGCGATAGTCGGAGATGCGGCCCGCGCCGCCATCTTCGGTCTCGAACGCCACATCTGGCGCGGCCTGGCCTTCCTCGATCATCCGTTTCGCTCCTCGTGCCGCGCGACGATTCGCGCCCATTGGGCGTCGACGCTCTGCCGCGCGCCGTCATAGGCCGCAAGCAGTTCCGTCCAGTCGCCATAGCCGCAGGCGCGCGCGACCAGCGCCTGCGATGCCGGCGCGGGGTCTGCGCCGGCAAGCCGCAGCGTCACCAGCAGCCGGGTAAGAATATCGTGCGCCTCGGCAAAGCCGGGATCGAGACGCCCGGCGGCGACCAGCGCGGCGATCGCATCGGGGAGATAGGGCGAAAAGCCGATGCGATGCTCGAGCTGGGCGACATGAACGCAGAACTCGAGATCGACGAGCCCCCCCGGCGCCAGCTTTGCGTCGAGCGGACCGAAAGGCGGCTTGTGCTTCGCAATGTCGCCGCGCATGCGGATCGCGTCGGCCTCGACCGTGGCGGGATCGCGCGGGCGCGCCAGCGTCTCGTCGATGATCGCCTGGGCCGCCGCGCGCGCGCCGGCCGATCCGAACACCGGCCGCGCGCGGGTGAGCGCCATATGCTCCCAGGTCCAGGCCTGCTCGCTCTGATAATGCGCGAAGCTGTCGAGCGAGACCGCAAGCAGCCCCTGCGCGCCCGATGGACGGAGGCGCGTATCGACTTCGTAGAGCGGCCCCGCGGCCGTCGCGACCGACAGCGCGGCGCTCACCCGCTGCGCAAGCCGGTTATAGTAGAGCGTCGCCTCCAGCGGCCGCGGCCCATCCGACATGGCGGTGAAATCGCCGGTGAACAGATAGATGATGTCGAGATCCGACGCATGGGTCAGCATCCCGCCGCCGAAGCGCCCGAGCGCGAGCACGACCAGTTCGCTGTCCGGCACGCGGCCATGCGCCGCCTCGAACTCGGCGACCGCCGCGCCGCCCAGAACATTGAGCGCCGCTTCGGCAACGCGGGCATAGCCGGCCGCAACGTCGAGCGGATCGGAAAGCCCCGCGATAAGCTGGACGCCGAGCGCGAAACGCTTCTCGTTGACGCACCGCCGGGTGCGATCGAGCACCGTCTGATAATCGTCGCCGGCCTCGCCCGCCGCGAAGGCCGCAGCGAGCGCGTCGACATCGCCGGGAAGCATCAGCGCGCTCGCGTCGATCAGCCCGTCGAGCAGTTCGGGGCGGCGGCCGAGCAGCTCGGCCAGCGTCGGCGCGTGGCTCAATATCTCGGCCAGCATACGCATCAGCGCCGGGCGCGCTTCGATCAGCCGGAAGAAATTGATCGCGCTCGGCAGCCCCGCGACCATCCGGTCGAAACTGTTGATCGCCGCCTCCGGATCGGGCGCGGCGCCGAACGCCTCGACCAGCGCAGGCAGCACAGCCTCCAGCGCGGCGCGCGCGGCTTCGCTGCGCAAGGCCCGCAATGTCCCGTCGCGCCAGTGCGCGATGCGCGCCGCCGCACCGTCGCCGGTAAAGCCCGCCTGCGCCAGCGCCTCGCCCAGTGCAGCACGGTCGCGCGGCAGGCGGCGTTCGCTGCGATCGTCGAGCGCGTCATAAATGCGCCCCACCGCCTCGACATGCGGCGCAAGCAGCGCGACCAGCGCTTCGCCATCCGCCAGTCCATGCAGGCGCGCGACATTGTCGAGCGCGTCGGCCCTTTCGGGCAGCGCATGCGTCTGCCGGTCGTCGACCATCTGCAGCCGATGCTCTATCGTGCGGAACAGCCGATAGGCCTCGGCCAGCCGCTCCGCGTCGCCGGCGTCGATCCGTCCCGCCTCGGCCAGCGCCCGGAGGGCGGGCAGCGTCGCCCCAATGCGCAGCGAGGCGTCGCGCCCGCCATGGATGAGCTGGTGGATCTGCGCAAAAAACTCGACCTCGCGAATGCCGCCGCGCCCGCGCTTCAGGTCGTAGCCGGGGCCGAAATGCTGGCCCTGCGCATAATGATCGCGAATTCGCCCGGACATCGCCTTGATCTCGTCGATCGCGCCGAAATCGAGATTGCGACGCCATACGAAGGACCGGATGGCGTCGAGGAAGGACTGACCCAGCGCCTTGTCCCCCGCGCAGGCGCGCGCGCGGATGAAGGCGGCACGCTCCCATGTCCGCGCGCTCGATTCATAATAGCCGATGGCCGCCTCGCACGGCAGCACGATGGG
Source organism: Sphingomonas sanxanigenens (assembly GCA_003240855.1). Taxonomy (GTDB): domain Bacteria; phylum Pseudomonadota; class Alphaproteobacteria; order Sphingomonadales; family Sphingomonadaceae; genus Sphingomonas_L; species Sphingomonas_L sanxanigenens_A. The sequence continues at coordinate 40,046 of QFNN01000011.1, read as the reverse complement.
GGTGACTTCGGGCGTGGGGCGCAGCCGCAGATCGACGCGAAAGACATGCCCGTCGCCGTCGCGCGCCTGCAGCAGTTCGACCACGCGGCGACCGACGCGCACCGCCCCCTCCCCCACATCCTCGCGCGCGCGGTGCGGCAGCGTCGCCGGATCGAAGAGCAGGATCGGATCGATGTCCGACGAGAAGTTGAGCTCGCGGCTGCCATGCTTGCCAAGCGCGATCACCGCGAAACCCGCGACCGGCGCATCGGGCACGCGCTCGGCTATGGCGGCTGCGATCGCATCGTCGAGCGAGCGATCGGCGAGATCGGACAAACCCCCGACCACCGCCTCGAACGGCAGCTCTCCCGCGAGATCGCCGACGGCCAGCGCGAGCATCACCCCCTCGCGTCGCCGCCTCAGCCGCCGCGCAACCGGCGCATCGGGCTCGTCATCCGTCCAGGCCAGCGCCAGCGCTTCATTGAGCCGCCCTTCCGCAAGCAACGCGGCAATGTCGGGCCGCCGCGCGAGCGCGTGGCGCAGGAAGGGCGCATGGGCGTCTGCGCGCGCAATCGCGTCCCCAAAGGATGTTTTCGGCAAGCTCTCCATATCGGGGCTTTGGACCGGACGCCGGGTGTGTTCAATGCCCCGTTTCATGCGATCGGACGGCTGCGCTTTCCTGCCTCGGGGGAGGCAACCGCATGGCCTTCCGCGCGTTCTGAGGGCATGAGCAGGATCAACCAGAGCGTGGCGCGGGCGGCCCATATGATCCGGGTGCGCGCCTCGACGCAGGCCGGGGTCGGCAATGCGCTGCGCAAGGCCTATGACGGCCAGCGCGACGCTTCGCTGCCTGCCGATCTGATGGAATTGCTCGCCAAGCTGCGCTGAGGCGCGGGGGGAGCCCCTTAAAAATCGCCGCCCGGAATGAGAAACGGGCTTTCGCCGAAATCAGCGGCGCCCGTCGCTCAATCGTCCTCGCTTGCGTCGCCTTCGTCGGTGCGGCCGACTGCGCCGTGGCTGAGGTCGTTCACCTCGTCCATGATCGAATCGAGCACGCTACGCCCGCCATTTTCCGGGCCTTGCCGGCGTGACGGGAGCGAACCGTCGTTGAGCAACGCCTCGAGCGCGACGCGGCCGCGCGCGACGCGGCTCTTGATCGTGCCGACGGCGACGCCGCAAATCTCCGCCGCTTCCTCATAGGCGAAGCCGCCCGCCCCGACGAGGATCAGCGCCTCGCGCTGGGGTTGCGGCAGGTGCATCAGCGCGCGCTGCATGTCGGCCAGCTCGATCTGCTTGTCCTGACCCGCGGGCGCGGCGAGGATGCGTTCGGCGGTCAGATCGTCCCACTCGCCGCGGAAGCGCGCACGGCGCATCTGCGAGAGATAAAGATTGCGCAGGATGATGAAGGTCCACGCGCGCATATTGGTGCCGGCCTGGAAGCGCTTGCGCGCCGCCCATGCCTTCATCAGCGTTTCCTGAACGAGATCGTCGGCAAGATCGCGATTGCCCGACAGCGAGCGCCCGAAGGCGCGGAGATGCGGGATGACGAGGCCGATCTCGGCCTTGAACTCATCGTCCGACAGCGTCTCGTGCTGCACGGGTTCGGCGTCCGTCGAAGCCGCCGTCATCGGCGCATCCGGTTCACTGTCGCGCGTGGCGGATGACAGCATGGCGCGCTCAGACCAGCACCACGGCCAGCATCGCGACGATCGCGAGCGCCAGCGAAACGGTCAGAACATAGCGCAGCACATAAGGCGTGCTTCCCGCGCGCGCTTGCTGCGCGCCGCGATGTATTTCCCGAGCTGACATGACCCATCCCATCTATCGTTATGAGAGGCCAACGAGCCGCACGCTTGCGAGTTCCATCCGTCACGCAGCCGGAACAGTTTCCCGATCGAAGAACAGCGCCTGCGCGATCGCGGCCTTCACCGTTGCGCGCTGGAAGGGCTTGGTGATGAGGAAGGTCGGCTCGGGCCGCTCGCCGGTCAGCAGCCTTTCGGGGAAAGCGGTGATGAAGATTACCGGCACGCTGAACTCGGCAAGAATGTCTTTCACCGCATCGATGCCCGAACTGTCGTCGGCAAGCTGGATGTCGGCGAGCACGAGGCCCGGCCGCTCGGCGCGCGCTTCCGCCACCGCCTCGTCGCGCGTGACGGCGATTGCAGTCACTTCATGGCCCAGGTCGCGGACGATCGTCTCCAGGTCCATCGCGATCAGCGGCTCGTCCTCGATGATCAGCACCTTGGATCGCGTCTGCCGCTCGATTTCCGCCAGCGCGTCGGAAACGAGCGATTCAATTTCCTCGGGCGTCGTGTCGATCAGATAGGCGGCGTCCTCCGGCGTAAAGCCTTCCATCGCGGTCAGCAGCAGCGCCTGGCGCGGCAGCGGCGTCATCCGGCCCAGCCGCGCGCGGGCAATCTCTTCCTTCGCGTCGCCGCCAGGGTCGATCGGGCGCTCGTCGGGATTGGCCGACGTCCAGATCGCCTGGAAAGTCCGGTAAAGGCCCAGCCGCGGGTCGACGTCGCGCGGAAACTGGTCGGGAGCCTCGACAATCGCCTCCAGCGCCGCCTTCACATAGGAATCGCCCTGCGGCTGGCTGCCGGTTAGCGCGCGCGCATAGCGGCGAAGGAACGGCAGGTGCGGCGCCAATTGCTGACCAAGCGACATATAAAACGGCTCTCCTCGTCGAACCCATTCAACCCCGACGTGCGGCAACAGAGCCACAGTTCGGCACGCGCTTGATCAAAGCGCGTTTGGCATGGAACAAACAATCCCGAATTTGGTTTCATCGCAACGATCCTGCGCGCGAGCCCCCTTGCTCTTACCACCGCAGGGCAGAGGCGATGATGAGAAAAACGGTTGAAAAGCGTTGAACCAGATGCTTGACGCAAAACGGGTTGATGGGGGGAGTGCCTTGGCTTCGGACGGCGTGAAAAAGGGCACTGCTCCACGCGGCAAGGGACGGCGACGGGATGACGAGAGCGCGAACGGCAGCGTCGGTCGCGCGCTGCGGACCGTCTATCAGCAGACTGTCGACGAGACGGTCCCCGACGACATGCTGGATCTTCTGCGCAAGCTTGGCTGAGCTGTCGTCGTGAATGCGCCGACCCCCGCACCGGTCGGATCCGAAGCGGTCGCGGACATGTCGGACCGGCTGGCGCGGCTTTCGACCGGCGCCAAGATGTTTGCCCTGCTCAGCCTTGCGCTGCTTCCGCTCGGGCTGATCCTCTTCCTCGCTTCGCTGCAGACCAATCGCAACGTCGATCTAGAACGCCGCTCCGCCCTGCGCGTCGCGGTGAGCGAGAGCGCGCGGCGGCTCGGTTCTGAAATAGCGGTCGATACCGGCACATTGCGCGGCGCAACTCAATTGCTGGCGCGCGGCGAAGCGCCTGAGGTCGCCTGCGCGCGCGTCCGCGACACGCTGTCGACGGCGAGCGGCGAACCCACCGCTTTCGTGATCTCCGGCCCGGACGGGCGGGCGCTGTGCGGAACGCCGGGCGTGGCCGCGCCGCCGCCCCGCATGGTCGGGACCGACAGCGAACAGGATGTCGCGATCGACACGCAAAAGGCGCTGCTGCGGATCGATCTTCCGCCGACGGGGGGCTACCGCGCTTCGGCGATCTATCCGCGCGAGCAACTGGCGCGGATCGCGGCGCCCGCCGATTTTGCGGCGGGCTATCGGCTCGACATCGGATCGGGGCCGCAATTCATCCCGCTGATCGACACGTTCCGCGCAGGCGCGTTCGAGCGCACCGAGGCGATGACGGTCGCGGTGCCGCGCATCGGCGCGTCGCTGACGATGGAGGTCCACGCCGCGCCTTTCACCTCGTCGCAGATGCTGACGATGCTGATGCCGATCCTGATGTGGGCGTCGGCTGCGGCGATCGGCTGGCTGGTGGTCGATCGCATGCTGCTGCGCCCGCTGGGCGAATTGCGACGGGCGATCGCATCCTATCAGCCCGGCCTGCCCTTTGGCGCAGGACGCCGCCTGACAACGCCCGCGCGCGAGATTCGCGAACTGGGCGAAACATTCCGCACGATCACCGAGACGGTCGCCGCGCACGAAGCCGAGCTGGCGCTGGGCCTCAGCCGCCAGACGCGGCTGACGCGCGAAGTGCATCACCGCGTGAAGAATAATCTTCAGGTCATCGCCAGCCTGATCAGCCTCCATGCCCGATCGGCCAGATCGACCGAAGCCGCAGACGCCTACGCCTCCATCCAGCGCCGCGTCGACGCACTCGCCGTCGTCCACCGCAATCACTATGCGGAGCTTGAGGAAAGTCGCGGCATTCCGGTGCGCTCGCTCCTCGGCGAACTCGCGGCAAATCTGCGCTCCACGGCGCTTTCGACGGGCGGCCCGCTCCACATCCACATCGAGGCCGTTCCTTATTATGTCACGCAGGACGTGGCGGTCGCATTGGCTTTCATCGTCACCGAACTGGTCGAACTTTCGATGCTGGGCGACCCGACGATGCCGATCGGCATCCGGGTGAGCGATAATGACGGCCGCAGCCGCCTTACGGTGCGCTCCGAAGCGCTGGCGGGCCGTCATGCCGACAGCAAGCTCAAGCAGAAATATGCGCGTATTCTCGAAGGCCTGGCGCGCCAGCTCCGCTCCTCGCTGGCCTTCGACGCTGGCGAAGGCAGCTATAGCCTGGGTTTCCCGAACAGCGGCGCGGAATGAAGCGCGCGCGGAATGCGCCGGGCGACGGCAGGCTCGCGCAAAGGACCAAAAAAAATAATCCGGAACCGATGGAACCCGCGCGCGAAAGGGTCGTTGTGCTGTTCGGATAGTGACCTTTGCCCCCCGCTCTCGCTATCCAAGACACGGGCCCGAAACAGCCGGCTTCCCCCCCTCGGCGTTTCGGGCCCAATATTTTTCTAGCCCGTTCGCCGGTCCTTGCGGCTAAGGAACGAAAGCTCGGCCTCGCGCATTTCTGTCGGGATCGCGCCGCCGGGCGCGTAACGAATGGGAGACAAGATATGCTTCGCAAGTTGATGACCATCGCCGTGATCGCGGGCGCTGTTGCGGTTTCCGCGTGCAACACCGTTTCAGGCGCCGGCGACGATCTGAAATCGGTCAGCAAGGCGACCAAGGACGCGATCAACAAATAAGCGCCTCAGCGTTCACCGTCGCCGGCCCTCGACCAGGCCGGCGGCGTTTTTGGGCCGCCCGCCAGCCGGTAGAAGTCGGCGATCCGGTCAAGCGCCAGCCCCAGCACCAGCTTGCCCGCGCGCGCGGGCCAGCCCAGCCCGCGTTCCGCGCCGGTCAGCCCCTCGCCAGCGCAGATCACGCGCCAGGCAATATCGCTCAGCCCCGGCCCCGCCGCGTCGACGGCCGCCTCAAAGCGGCGCTTGGCGCTGATCTGCGCGATCGTCGCCGCCGCGGGATCGAACCCCGAACGCCTGCTTCCCGCCGACGCTGTCGGCGACCAGTTCATCGTGATGCGCGGCGCCAGCCCGGCGCGCTCCCAGTCGGCGCGCAGCAACTCGCCCGCATCAAGCTGGCGCGTGCTGATGTGCCCGCGCGCATGCAGCCAGGTCAGCGGCGATTCGGCGAGGTTGACGGTGACGCTGCGCCGCGCGCGCCGCCCCGCGCCGCCTGCGCCGCTTCCAGCCTTCGCGCCGCCGTCTGCGCGCACGCCTCGTTCCGCCAATTTCGCGCCAGCCACCGTCGCCTCCTTGCCTGTTCGCGACTCTATTGCCTGAACGGCAATATTGTAGGAAAGAGAAAAACCGATATGGTTATATGGAGCGCTATATGATCACCGCCATTCGCGAAGTGCGCCGCGCCAAGGGGCTGACGCTCGCCGAAGTGGGCGCGCGCTGCGATCCGCCGACGACGGCGCAGACGATCGGCCGGCTCGAAACGGGCACACGCACCGTATCGGTAGGCTGGCTCAATCGCATCGCAAAGGCGCTGGGGGTCGATGCTGCAGACCTCGTCACGCTCCCGGATCGCCCCGATCTGCCCGTTGCGGCGATCCTCGGCCATGACGGCGCGCACGCCCCGCGCGCCGAAGCGCGCGTGACCCCGCCGCAGCCTGCGCCGGCGCTGATCGCCGTGATCGTCGAAAGCGGAACCGGCGATTATCGGGCGGGCGACGAGATCTGGTGCGAGCGCCTCGCGCCCGAAGCTTTCGCCAGCGCGCTCAACCGCGACATATTGGCGCCCCGCCCCGCCGGCCGCTTCGCCTTCGGTCGCCTTATCGGCCGCGACGACGGCAAGCTGCACCTGCTGCCGCCGGGCGCAGGCGCACGCCAGCAGGTGATCGCCGATCCGCCCTGGCTTGCCTGCGCGGTCAAGCTGGTCAGGCCGCTATAGGCCGCCTTGCAGCGCGCTTGAGAGCGCCGCCAGTTCGTCGGCGGCGAACACGCGGCCGCGCGTCAGGAAACGCACTTCGCGCCCGTTATCGAGGCTGAACATCCCGCCGCGCCCCGGCACGACGTCAAGAATGAGCTGGGTATGCTCCCAGGCCTCGCCCTGCGCCCGTCCGATATAGACCGGCGCGCCGCCGACATGGCCGAGCAATATGTCGCCGTCGCCGATCCGAAACTCGCCCAGCGGATAGCACATGGGCGATGATCCGTCGCAGCATCCGCCTGACTGATGGAACAGGATCGGTCCGTGCTCGGCGCTGATCTCGGCGATCAGCGCCAATGCCGCCGGGGTGGCGGTCACGCGGTTCACCTGCGTCACTCCGGCGGCCACGGCGCGCCTCAGCCCACCATGTCGAGGACGACGCGCCCCTCGATCTGGCCCTTGTGCATGCGATCGAACACGGCGTTGATGTCCTCGAGCCTGGCGGTTTCGATCGTCGCCTTCACCTTGCCGTCGGCTGCGAAATCGATCGATTCCTGCAGGTCGAGCCGGGTGCCGACGATCGATCCGCGCACGGTGATGCCGTTCAGCACCAGCCCGAAGATGTTGAGCGGAAAGTCGCCCGGCGGCAAACCGTTGAGCGCAACGGTGCCGCCGCGCGCCGTCACGCCGATCGCCTGCTCAAAAGCCTTGGGGCTGACGGCGGTGACCAGCACGCCGTTCACGCCGCCGCCCGTCTCGCGCTTGATCACCGTCGCCGGATCCTCGTTGCGCGCATTGACGGTGATCGTCGCGCCCAGCTTGCGCGCGAGATCGAGCTTCGCGTCGTCGATGTCGATCGCGGCGACGTTCAGCCCCATCGCCTTGGCATATTGGACCGCCATGTGGCCCAGCCCGCCAATGCCGCTGATCGCGACATAGTCGCCGGGCTTGGTGTCGGTCATCTTCAGCCCCTTATAGACCGTCACGCCCGCGCACAGCACCGGCGCGATCTCGGCGAAGCTGATGTTGGCGGGCAGATGGCCGACATAATTCGGGTCGGCGATCACATAGTCGGCAAAGCCGCCATTGACCGAATAGCCCGTGTTGAGCTGCGTCTCGCACAGCGTTTCCCAGCCGCCCAGGCAGTGCACGCAATGCCCGCAGGCGCTGTAGAGCCAGGGCACGCCCACCCGATCGCCTTCCTTCACATGGGTGACGCCCGCACCCACGGCGGACACGAAGCCGACGCCCTCGTGGCCGGGGATGAAGGGCGGGTTGGGCTTCACCGGCCAGTCGCCCTCTGCGGCGTGCAGGTCGGTGTGGCAGACGCCCGAGGCGTGGATCGCGACCTGGATCTGTCCGGGGCCGACTTCGGGGATGGGAACTTCGTCGATGGTCAGCGGCTTGCCGAATTCGCGAACGACGGCGGCTTTCATGGTCTTGGCCATTTTTTCTCTCCTTGGGGAAGGATAAGGCGCGCCCCGCCGGTCGCCCGGCGAGGCGCGAGGGGGGGAGGGTCTAGAAAAATCCGAGTTTCTTAGGGCTGTAGCTGACCAGCATATTCTTCGTCTGCTGATAATGATCGAGCATCATCTTGTGGTTCTCGCGCCCGATGCCCGATTGCTTGTAGCCGCCGAAGGCTGCGTGCGCGGGATAGGCGTGGTAGCAGTTGGTCCACACCCGCCCCGCCTTGATCGCGCGGCCGAAGCGGTAGCAGGTGTTGGCGTCACGGCTCCACACGCCGGCGCCGAGGCCGTAGAGCGTGTCGTTGGCGATCGAGAGCGCTTCTTCGGCGTCCCTGAAGGTCGTGACGGAAAGCACCGGGCCGAAAATCTCCTCCTGGAAGATTCGCATCTTGTTGTGGCCCTTGAACACGGTCGGCTCGACATAATAGCCGCCCGAAAGCTCGCCGCCGAGGTCGGCCGCCTTGCCGCCGATCAGCAGCTCCGCGCCTTCCTGCCTGCCGATATCGATATAGGAGAGGATCTTCTCGCGCTGTTCGGACGATGCCTGCGCGCCGATCATCGTCGCGGGATCCAGCGGGCTGCCCATCTTGATCGCGGCGACGCGCTTCAGCGCCTTTTCCATGAAGCGGTCGTAGATGCGCTCGTCGATCAGCGCGCGGCTGGGACAGGTGCAGACCTCGCCCTGGTTGAGCGCGAACATCACGAAACCCTCGATCGCCTTGTCGAGATAATCGTCATCCTCGCGTGCGACGTCCGCGAAGAAGATGTTGGGCGATTTGCCGCCAAGCTCCAGCGTGACCGGGATCAGATTCTCGCTGGCATATTGCATGATCAGCCGGCCGGTGGTCGTCTCGCCGGTGAAGGCGATCTTGGCGATGCGCGACGAGGACGCCAGCGGCTTTCCGGCCTCGAGCCCGAAGCCGTTGACGATGTTGAGCACGCCGGGGGGCAGGAGATCGCCGACAATGTCGATCCACACCATGATCGACGCCGGGGTCTGTTCGGCGGGTTTGAGGACGATGCAGTTGCCGGCGGCAAGCGCGGGCGCCAGCTTCCACGCCGCCATCAGCAGCGGGAAGTTCCACGGGATGATCTGCCCCACCACGCCCAGCGGCTCGTGGAAATGATAGGCCACCATGTCATGGTCGATTTCGCCGATCGATCCTTCCTGCGCGCGGATCACGCCCGCGAAATAGCGGAAATGGTCGATGGCGAGCGGCACGTCCGCCGCCATCGTCTCGCGGATGGGCTTGCCGTTATCCCAGGTTTCAGCGACCGCGAGCCGCTGGAGATTCTCTTCCATCCGGTCGGCGATGCGATTGAGGATCAGCGCGCGCTCGGCCGCCGAAGTGCGCCCCCAGGCTTCCCTGGCGTTGTGCGCAGCGTCGAGCGCCGCTTCCACATCGCTGGCGTCGGATCGCGCGATCTGGCCGACCGGCCTGCCCGTAATCGGGGAAACATTGTCGAAATAGCGGCCGGCGCGGGGCGGCGTCCAGTCGCCCCCGATGAAATTGTCGTAACGCGAAGCGAACGGCGGGATGAGCGTCGCTGCTGGGCGTTCCTCGACGAGGGTCGTCATGTGCCTTCATCCTCATGGTTTGCGCGGCGCCTTGTCGCCGGCGCTGTGAGGGTGAGAGTTTCACGTCGATCGCGCGCCCGAAAGGGGGAGGCTGGCGACGGCGGCGCGCACTTGTCTCGCCGCCGATACAGGTGCGTCGGATCAGTTGCGCAGCCCGGCGCGCGCCATCCGGCGGTAAAGCGTGGCGCGCCCGATGCCGAGCAGCTTGGCGGCCTCGCTCGCGTTGCCGCCTGCCCGCGCCAGCGCCTGCCGCAGCACCGAACGATCGCCCTGCGTGAAGGAAGGCGCCTCGTCGCCCCCCAGCAACTGGCCGACCGGCCGCGGCCTGGCGAGGCAGGCGTCGGTCAGGCCCAGCCGCTGCCGCGCAGCCCGGCTCGCCCCGATCACCAGATCGTCGCGGTCGACCGCCAGCAATTCGGTGCCGCCCGGCGCGTCGCCGAGCAGGATGATCCGCGCGTCGGCGAAGTGGCTGCAGAAATAGTCGCGCTCGATCCGCCGCGCCGAATCGCGCACCAGCATCGCGACCATGTCGGCCGTCGCGGGGCTATGGTCATCGCGGCAGCTCGACACATCAAGCGCGGCTACCAGTTTGCCCAGCGGGTCGTAAACCGGCGCATCGACGCAACTGATCCCGATGTTGCGGTCGGCGAAATGCTGGTCGCGGTGGATGATGACGGGCTTGCCCTCGAACAGGCAGGTGCCGATGCCGTTGGTGCCTTCCTGCTCCTCGGCCCATCGTCCGCCCTCGGCAAGCGCCACGGCGGCGAACGCGTCCGCATCCCCCGCCCCGGCGCGCTGTTCGAGGATGACGCCGCGCGCATCGCTGAGGATCACCCCGCAGCCCGATCGTCCGACCGACTGGAACATCTGATCGAGCACCGGCGCCGCCACTGAAAGCAGCAGGCCATGCGCCTCGCGCAGCCGGGCCAGCTCCGCCTCGCCCAGCCGCTCGCGGCGGAAACCTCCGGTGGGATCGAGGCCGTGATGAAGCGCGGACCGGCACCATGATGCGGCTACCGGCGAAACCGCAGCGCCGCTCGGCGAGCGCACCGCATCATAGACCATGTCGGCATGGCTGGGATCGGATCGGGACATGACGAGCCTTTCGTTCCCGACAATGGTCCCTATCGCCGCGAAGGTCAAACGGACAGCGATGAAGGTCCGCTAGCGCCCGCCGTGGCCGACAATCCGGTCATTGGCGCGCCAGAGTGCCTGCTGTGGCCAATGACCCCGTCATTGGCACGCCAGGCACTCGTCATAGTCCTTCACTTCGACTTCGATCTGCTTGGGGTCGATCGTATTGTCGGCCTCGACGCCGCCCGCAAAGCCAGCGCGCTGCACTGACTTGGAACGGAGATAGTAAAGCGACTTGATGCCCAGTTCCCATGCGCGGAAGTGGAGCATCAGCAGATCCCACTTCTCGACGTCCGCCGGAATGAACAGGTTCAGCGACTGCGCCTGATCGATATAGGGCGTGCGATCGGCCGCGAGTTCGAGCAGCCAGCGCTGGTCGATCTCGAAGCTGGTCTTGTAGGTGTCCTTCTCTTCCTGGCTCAGGAAATCGAGATGCTGGACCGATCCGCCCTTTTCGAGGATCGAGTTCCACACGCCATCGCTGTTCTTCGATTTCTCGGACAGCAGCTTTTCGAGATAGGGATTCTTGATCGAGAAGCTGCCCGACAGCGTCTTGTGCGTATAGATGTTGGCCGGGATCGGCTCGATGCACGCCGATGTGCCGCCGCAGATGATCGAGATCGACGCGGTCGGCGCGATCGCCATCTTGCAACTGAAACGCTCCATCACCCCGCGATCGGCGGCGTCGGGGCACGGCCCGCGCTCGACCGCCAGATGCATCGAGGCTTCGTTCACCTGCGCAGAGATGTGCTTGAACATCTTGAGGTTCCAGCTTTTCGCCATCGCCCCTTCAAAGGGCAGCCCCCGCGCCTGGAGGAAGCTGTGGAAACCCATCACGCCCAGGCCGACCGAACGCTCGCGGCTCGCCGAATAGGCGGCGCGCTCCATCCCCGGCTCGGCGCGCTCGATATAATCCGACAGGACATTGTCGAGGAAGCGCATGACATCCTCGATGAACTGCCTGTCGCCGTTCCACTGGTCCCACGTCTCGAGGTTGAGCGAGGACAGGCAGCAGACGGCGGTGCGGTCATTGCCCAGATGGTCGCGGCCGGTGGGCAGCGTGATTTCCGAGCAGAGGTTCGAGGTCGAGACCTTCAGCCCCAGCTCGCGATGATGGCGGGGCATGGTGCGGTTCACCGTGTCGGCGAACACGATATAGGGCTCGCCCGTCGCCAGCCGCACCTCGACCAGCTTCTGGAAGAGCGCGCGCGCGTTGACCTCGCCGCGCTTCGATCCGTCCTTGGGCGACTTGAGCTCGAACTGCGCGCCGTCGCGCACCGCTTCCATGAACGCGTCGGTGATGAGCACGCCATGATGAAGGTTGAGCGCCTTGCGGTTGAAGTCGCCGCTGGTCTTGCGGATTTCGAGGAACTCTTCGATCTCGGGGTGCGAGATGTCGAGATAGCAGGCCGCAGATCCGCGCCGCAGCGACCCCTGCGAGATCGCCAGCGTCAGCGAATCCATCACGCGGACGAAGGGGATGATGCCGCTGGTCTTGCCGTTTAGGCCCACCGGCTCGCCAATGCCGCGGACATTGCCCCAATAGGTGCCGATGCCGCCGCCGCGCGAGGCGAGCCAGACATTCTCGTTCCAGGTGTTGACGATGCCTTCAAGGCTGTCGTCCACCGAATTGAGGTAGCAGGAAATAGGCAGGCCGCGCCCGGTGCCGCCGTTCGAGAGGACGGGCGTGGCGGGCATGAACCACAGTTTCGAGATATAGTCGTAGATGCGCTGGGCGTGCGCGGCGTCGTCGGCATAGGCCGATGCGACGCGGACAAAGAGATCCTGGTAGGATTCGCCGGGCAGCAGATAGCGGTCCTTCAGCGTCTCCTTGCCGAAATCCGTCAGCAGCGCGTCGCGGCTATGATCGACTTCTACCGGGAAAGGGCGCGGACGCACTTCCTTCGACCCGCCTTCGGCAGGCGCTGCTTCGGCCTCGGCCGCCTTGGCGGCGATGGCTTCGAGTTCGGTTGTGCTCACGTCGTTCGCGCTTCCCTGCGTATCTCTGAAATCCACGTCCGACCCCCGCTCGTTCACTATCCGTTCGATTCGGGGGCGACCCCCCATCCTATCACCCAAGAGGCGGGAACGGGGCGCGAAAATCGCTAATCCCCGCTTTCCACAGGGCGAAAGCAGCCGGCACGCGATATGGGGTCGCATGCTTCAAACCACTAGCCCTTGGGTTTTGCCCCCCGGCTCAACACCATCCATAGTGTCACAACCGCCGCGAGACGCAAGACGCTAAATGACGGATCGGAGACTCGGTTCGTCGTCGCCCGGATTCGTTTCACCGCACCCCACCCCGCGCGACGCATGGTCGTTCCTGCCTTTCCCGATCGCGCAAGAGAACGGGGAGGGAACGAAAAAATATACGGTGCCTATCCCCTTCCGCCGCGACTTCGCCGATCCGGCCGGAGGATCTTAGCACGCGCGCCGCCACATGCCGGAGCGCATCAGCCGCGCCCGGAACCATAAGGCCGCCAATGCCCGCGAAGCGGCTTCGACGCCCCTCAGAAAGGCAGGTTGAAGCCCGGGGGCAGCGGCAGGCCGCTCTTCATCTTGGCCATTTCCTCCGACGAGGCGGCGTCGGCCTTGCCGCGCGCATCGTTGAAGGCGGCGGCGATGAGATCCTCCAGCATCTGCTTCTCGGTCGGCGCGAGGAGCGATTCGTCGACCTCGACGCCGATCACGCGGCCCTTGGCCGTGGCGCGAACCTTGACCAGCCCGCCGCCCGAGGCGCCTTCGACCTCGATCTTGTCGAGCGCGGCCTGCGCCTCGCCCATCTGCTTCTGGATGTTTTCCGCCGCTTCCTGCGCGGCGCGCATCATCTTTTCGAGATCCATGTCATGCGCTCCTGATTTCGCCGGGCGTGTAGTCGATCAGTTCCGCACCTGGAAAGGCCTCCATGGCGGCGCGCACGATCGGCGTCGCGAGAATGGCGTCGCGCGCTGCGCTTTCGGCCGCGCGCTCCTGATCGAGCAGCGGCAGGTCGGCCGGCCCGTCCTCGCTCGTCACGGTCCAGTTGACGCCGGTCAGCGCCTTGAGCGCGGCGCCAAGATCGCGGGCAAAGTCGCTCGGCAGCGGCCGGGCGGGACGATAGGCAATCTCGGGCGGAGCATAGCGCTGAAGCCCGACGAAATCGTGGAGCTGCTGCGCAAGCTGATGTCGGCCGCCATTGGCGAGCAGATCGATGAGCGCGCGAAAATCAACGGGCAGCGGCGGCGGCGCAGCCTGTGGAGCCGGCGCGCTCTGCTGCGCGGCGGGCGTGGCCGGCGCGGCGCCCGACAGTCGCTCGGCGAGCGCCCCCGGATCGGGCAGGCCGCTGGCGTGGATCACGCGCAGCACGGCCATTTCGGCGGCCTCCAGCGGCATGGCCGCGCGCGCCGTTTCGTCATGCCCCTTCAGCAATAACTGCCAGAGCCGGTGGAGCGCGGTGAAGCTCATCCGGCTCGCCCAGTCGGCATAGGCCTCGCGCTCCTCGCCCGACTGCGCCGGATCCTCGCCGCCGCCGACGCGCGCGACGGTGATGCCGTGGACGATCTCGAGCAGCGCCCGAAGCACCGCCACCGGCTCGACGCCCAGATCATGCTGCGCGCGCAGCGCGGCGAGCGCGCCCGGCGCATCGCCTTCCAGCACCTGGCCGAGCAGCCGGCGGATCGCGCCGCGATCGGACAGCCCCAGCATCTCGCGCACCTGCAGCGCGGTCACGCCGCCGCTGCCTTCCATATCGGCGTGGGCGATCGCCTGATCGAGGATCGACAGCCCGTCGCGCGCCGATCCCTCGGCGGCGCGCGCGATCATCGCCAGCGCCTCCGGCTCGGCCTTCACGCCCTCGGCCTCGACGACCTTGCCGAAATGCCCGGCGAGCATCTCCGCCGGGATGCGCCGCAGGTCGAAGCGCTGGCAGCGCGACAGCACCGTCACCGGCACCTTGTTCACCTCGGTGGTGGCGAACAGGAACTTCACATGCGGCGGCGGCTCCTCCAGCGTCTTGAGCAGCGCGTTGAACGCGTTCTTCGACAGCATGTGGACTTCGTCGATGATATAGACCTTGTAGCGCGCAGAGACGGCGGCATAGCGCACCGCTTCGATGATCTCGCGCACATCGTCGACGCCGGTATGGCTGGCGGCGTCCATCTCGACCACGTCGATATGCCGCCCTTCGGCGATCGCGACGCAGGGCTCGCACACGCCGCACGGATCGATGGTCGGCCCGCCCTGCCCGTCGGGACCGATGCAGTTGAGCGCCTTGGCGATCAGCCGCGCGGTCGACGTCTTGCCGACGCCGCGAACGCCGGTGAGCAGAAAGGCGTGCGCCAGCCGGTCGCGCTTGATCGCGTTGCCCAGCGTCTGGACCATCGCGTCCTGCCCGATCAGCGCCGAAAATGTCTGCGGACGATATTTGCGCGCGAGCACGCGATAGGGTTGGGAATCAGCCATGGTGCGGCACATTAGCCCGCCCGGCGCGCGCTGTCGAAGCGCGGCGCGTGATTTGCGCAACATCGCCCGTCGATCCGCCAGGGTGCGCGCCGGGCGGCCGGCCTGCTTCTCACACCCGCGCGCGGAACGGCGTGAAATCGGTGCCTTCGTCGAAGATGTCGACGCCCTCGCGCCGCTTGAGGAAGCCCACGACAAGATAGGTGACGGGGGTCAGCACGACTTCCCACAGCACCTTGAGCGCCCAGTTGGTCGCCATCACGGTCAGCACCTGGGTTGTGCTCCACACGCCAAGGAAGGCGAGCGGATAGAAGATCGCGCTGTCGACGGCCTGGCCGAATATCGTCGAGCCGATCGTCCGCGTCCACAGCATCCGCCCTCCGGTCCAGACCTTCATCCGCGCCAGCACATAGCTGTTGACGAACTCTCCCGCCCAGAAAGCGGTGATCGAGGCGAGCACGATGCGCCACACCTGCCCGAACACCTGTTCATAGGCGGCCTGCCCGTCCCACCCCGCCGCCGGCGGCAGCGCGACCACCACCCAGCTCATGAAGGCCATGAAGAGCAGCGCCGCGAACCCCGCCCAGATGCAGCGCCGCGCACGCGCATAGCCATAGACCTCGGTCAGCACGTCGCCGATCACATAGGAGACGGGAAAAAAGAGGATGCCCGCCCCGAACACGAAACCGCCGAGGCTCGCCGGCTTGGCCGCGCCGATCACGTTCGACAGCAGCAGGATGGCGACGAAGGCCGCCATCACGAAGTCAAAATAGCGGAAATGCCGGCCGGCGATCGCGCTGGCGCTGACATGGTGGCTGGCGGGCGCGGCCCCGGCGTCGTTGGTCATGGGCGCCGAGACTATCCTTGTTTCGCCCACGCGCAATCCGGGCTATGCGCTTGCGCGACGCGCCCGTAGCTCAGTTGGATAGAGCACGAGCCTTCTAAGCTTGGGGCCGCAGGTTCGAATCCTGCCGGGCGCGCCATACCTTTTTCAAGCATCGAAACTTCACCTAACATATTGAAAGGCATAGCCAAAACGGGTGTTCGAAAACCCGTTTTCCGGTCATATGCCAACTGGCTCGGAAAAGTCAGTTTGAGGGCCATTCGCTTATCGGTCAGGTTCTCACTTTTCCAGAGATTCCAAGGGTTTGCGAGGAACTGCAAAGCAGTTCGAAACGATTCATCGAAATCTTTGACAGGCTTGTCACAGGCAAGCAGTTGCTCGCGCAGAAGGAGCTTTCGGCTTTCGAGTTCGGCGACGCGCCGCTCATACGCTTGAATCACCGCCCCGCTTTCGGCTTCGACGATCCGGTCGAGAAGCTGCACGACCTTCTTATCGATGGAGCCGAGTTCATCGGTGATCGCCTTTTTGGTTTCGCCAGCTTTCATGATCTGGCGATTCCAGAGATTGCGGAACGCATCCGTCGCGAGTTCGACGAGCTGACGCGCGGGCGTCAGGCTTTGCAGCAGGGATTCGAAGGCATCTTCGATCTTCGCCCGTGGCACCGACTTGGCATAGTCGGAGCAGCCCTTATGGCGGCAGAGATAATAGGGGTAATGCCCGTTCTTTCCCTTGCTCCAGTTGGCCGTCATCGGTTGGTTGCAGGAGGCGCAGCACACAAATCCGCGAAGCGGGAAGGCCTCATTGAGATCGGCGCGCGCCGGTGCGCGCGGCTTCTCGCTCAGCTTTTCTTGGACGGCGTTGTAGGTTTCCACCGACACGAGCGGCTCATGCTGGCCCATGCGCGGCGTGATGTTCCAGTTGGGAACCGTGACGATGCCCGCATAAAGCGGTTGCGTCAGAATTTGATGGACGCGCTCGATGGTCATCGTGCCGTCGCGCTGTTTCGGGATCGCGGGCTGCGATTCCAGAAACCGCATCACTTCGGCTTGGCTGGAAAACCGGCCACGCGCGAAGCCTTCGAGAGCTTCGGCAATGACCGACGCCACCGGCTCGCTGCGATGGAGCATCTTGCCGCCCGAAGGGCATGGGCCATAGCGATAGCCCCAAGGGGCTTGGAAGGCCCAGAAGCCGCGTTCTACGCGGGCTCTCATGCGGTTGAGAGTTTGCTCGGCATTTTTCTGCCGCGCGTGCTGGCTGACACACGCGAGCAGATTTTCGACGAGCTTGCTGTCGCTATCCTCGCCAAACTCGATGGACGGCGACTCCAGCGAAGCGCCGGTCGATCCGATCTCCGTGCGGAGCTGGATATGCGCTTCGATCCCGCGAGCGAGCCGTGAGATATCGTCGATAACTACGACATGAGAATGTTTGCGTGTCTTGCGAAGGTAGGAGAGCATCGCATCCATGCCGGGACGCTTGGCGACGCTCCCCGACATATCGTCCTTGAATATCTCGACGACCTCATAGCCTTTGTGTTCGCAATAGAGGCGGCAACGCTGCTCCTGCGACGACAAGCCATCGGTTCGCGTGGTCTGCTGCGCAGACGATACGCGCGCGTAAATTACAGCTTTTTTCTGTTGAGCCTCGTTCATGGCGCAAGTCCCTCGTTTTCATTTTTTGTGATTGCGCCCTCGCATCCGAGGTCAACGGGCTTGGCATTTCCAAGAGCCGGAATCTTATCACAAGCACCCCGCCTGTGAGAAGATTGAAGTTCAACAAGTTGAACCGGATGTTGACCCCACGCTGCATCGACAAAGGCTTGCATCATGTTGACGACAATCATGATGGCCTCATCTTTCTGCGCGTCGGACATTCCTTCAATATCGGCTACCAATGCGCGATACTGTTCCATCTCCGCAGAAGTGACATCAACAACGACATTCATCCCAATCACCATCACGACCATGCTCACATCGAGCAGCGTGAAAGTGATTTTGCTTTGTCAGTGCTTTGCCTGTGGGAGAAACTCCGAATAAATTCTGAGTTCACGCCACATTATATTACAATTATACGCATATTTATATCAAAATGCAACATTATCCGCAGTTTTCTGCGGTTTACAGCGCCTATCGTCCGATTTCGTCACGCTTGCGCCCGATCATGTGATCCGCGATGTGATTGATACGGGCGACGTTCTTATGGTGACGTTGCAGCGCTAGATTGCCCGCCGCGCGCATGAGATGCGCTTTGCGATCATTCACGGCGAACGAAGGTTGCAGGGACGGCGCATTGCCTTCGCGTTTCAGGAGGCGATCATAATTCCTCGCCGTCCATTTATCCTTGCACCGCTCGAATGAGCGGTGCGCAAATTCCGTGACGCGCTCGCGCTTGGCGTCGATACTAGCCTCGCCCGCCGACTGCGATGCGCGCGCGTTGAATTTCGGCGTGACCTCGCTCATTCAAATTCTCCCCGATGGAGTGCGCGCACATCACCAATCTGATTGGTCCACGGATCGACCGCGAAAAACGGAACGCAGTCCGAGACGATCAAATGCGGCATGGTGGCGACTTTGATGATTTGGCGACCTGAGCCGAGGCCGATGATGTCCTCGGCTTGCAACACGCTGCGCTTTGACTCGCCAAGATTGGCGGCGGCGGTTTCGACCGTGCCGCCATTATGCGAGACGCCGCGATTGAGGATCGTTTTGTTGCCCGACCAGAGTTCGATATCGCGGATCAGATCAGGCTCGCTGATTGACCGCATCGTCACGATGGCAGCTTGATCCTCAAATTCTTTGGCGAGAACTTCCGGCCAGCGTTCGCGCAGCGAGAAGCGACCTTGCGCGAAGAACCAGAGCTGGATTCCCTTTGAGCGATAAAGGCGCGTTGCCTTCGGCACGGCGTTGATCGGCGGAAGCTGCGCAAATTCATCAAGGATGAACGTCGTGCGCACCGGCCCCCGCTCTTTCGCGATGGCTTCGATAGCGTAATTCACCGTCAGTGAAATCCACGGCGCGCCGACATCGAGTTTTTCGGACGGCAGTATGAGAAAGACCGTCACAGGTTCATGCTTTAGCGTTGCAAACGAAAATTCATGACCAGACGTTGAGAGCGCGAGCGCACCGTCAGGCGCGAAGGGCGCAAGCGCATCGGCGAGTGCGGATTTATACGCCTCCCATTGTTTCGGCGCATCGCTCCGCACGAGATTGAAGCTCGCCGCACGACCTTCAATCGATGCGACGCCGCAGGTTTCCATCATCGCAAATTGCGCGCCGAGATCGAAGCCGGATGAGTTGGCAAACGACCAGAGACGCGCGGGCGTGCAATGTTCGGGATCGAAGATCGCAAGATATTCCAGCACGGTTGCCGTCAGGCGCAACGCGCCGCTTCGCACCCATTCCTCGCCGCTCGCCTTAATCGGGCGAGGGATCAGGATATGCGCAATCTCGGACGCTTCTGAATCGATGCGCGCGCCCGAGCGCACGATATCCACCAGCAGATGAAACGGATTGATTTTTGTGTTTGGAAATCCCGCGCCATTGATGCCGTATGGATTGAGGAACACGACCTTGTGACCCAACGTGTCGCGGCGATGAGCCGCTGACACGAAGGCATTCTCTCCGTCTTTCGGATCGCACACGATCAGCGAGCGGTCACGAAGATGCGAAAGGTTCGGCAAAATCAGGTCGCGCCCTTTGCCGGAGCCGGTGCGCGCGTAAGTCAAAAGCGGGCCATCGCCCGTAAATTGCAAAAGGCGGCCATGAAGGCCGCCAAGGAAAATTCCATCATCACCAAAGAGGCCGCTGGCATCCACATCGCGCAGCGTTGCCAATCGGCCATGACCGAGCGCGTCCGATGGTGTCGCGCGGCGCATGGCGTCTTCCATAGCTCGCGCACGTTCCCGCGCGCGAGCGGCATGATCAGCTTCGAGAGTTTGGCGATGCACGGACATGAAAAAATTCATGCCCGTGCCAAATCGACCGCCTCGCATTTTAGTTGCCACCGCCCATCGTGACCGGCTGTTCCGACAGCACAGGTGGCGGAGGAATCGGAACCGGACGGAAGCGGCTCATTTCTGCGCGCACGGATTCCGGTGATGGAATACCCGTGTTCCATCCCGTCACATCGATGCGCGAGCCTTCCATCGCCGCCGTGGTCATGCGGTTCGAGAGATCACGCGACATAGCATCGGAATAGGCCAAAGCCTCATTGCCCGATCCGGCATCAAGCGCGTTCGCGCCATGCCCAAACAGGCGCACGAGATTGATGATGCCAGTTTCGCTGCCCGACTGCGCATTGGCCTGAGCCATGCGCATACGTGCATATTCACCCTGAATCCGCGTTGCGGCATCAGCATAGATTTTGGCGCGATCATATACCGCCTGATAGTTGGCGTTGGTCGCCGCCATCATCGCGCGATAGCTCTCGGCATTTTGCTCGGTCGCGATACGAGCTTCCGCCGCCCAAGCATCGAACCGCGCCTGTTGATTGAGTTCCGCTGCCTTCACAGCGGAGGCGACACGTGCATCAAACGTCCCGATGATGGTGGACGGTCGCCACGTGTCCGGCGCGTATTTCTCTGCCCCCGCCAGAGCGAGCGCGCCGAGCGCGAACACGGAAGCGGTTTTCAAGATCGAGGGAATGCGGAATCCGCGTCGCGGCTCGTCCATCGCTTCGACAGGGCGCAAGCGCGATACAGCCGGAAGGTTTGACGGCGCGCTCGCTTGCCGCGAGCCGCTTGCCTCATACTCAATCTGATATTGTGTGCTCATAAAATTTGACTCCCGCCGAGTGATTTCGGCGGGAGTCGTCAAAACACGCCGCAGCTATGAGCGCGGGAGAAAGACGGGAAAATATCGTGCGACGGCGATAGGAGATCGCCGCCGCATCACATCACTTTGCGATCAGCCAGAGGATGAGCCGCTTTGGCATGATCGGATAAAGGTAAGTGAGCAACCACCGAGCATAGCGGCTGGCGACAGCCGCCACGGTGAAGGAACGATCCTTGAGGCTGCGATCCACCTTGTATTCGTTTGCCACCTTGAAACGGTCCCGTATCTCATACTTCGCGATAAAGAAGAATCGATGCCGTTCGCGAAACGCGATGGCGTCTTCGATTTCTTCAAAATCTTCGAGCCGGTGGAACGGATTGAGCGAAGAAATCGAATTGCTGAAAGCACCATACTGAAATTCATATACTGCGGCGGCGGCGGTCATGTAGCGCAGCCGCTCGACGACGCGCGCCTGCGCGCGCTGTCGCGGCTTGCGATCCGCCCACTTCCAAAAATCGCTGATCCAACGGTAATCTTGCCGATCCTTGTCGCTCCCTTCGTTGAAGGCCGCTTCGAGGTCATCGTCGTTGAGCGCGAAGTCGCGCCCGCGCCCATCCACCACATAGCCCTCAAAGCCGTGGATGGTGTTCGTGATCCAGTCCTTCACCTGTCGGCGCGGTACGTCGATATAGATGAGCAACCGCGCAAGCCGCTGCATCTGCGCAGTGCTGCCGATCACATCGTCAGGGGGAAGCTGGATTGCAGGCTTCGGCCCTTCACTTGGTTCGGATGATATTCTGAATCTTTTCCAGTCGTGCATTGCGTTCTCCATTGTCCACGGAGACTCGCGTAATCAAGCGGCGGGAGAGACTTGGGAGAAAGTTGAAGATTTTTTCGGCAGTGCGCGACCTTAGATTTTATGTCAAAAAATCAGATGTTTACGCTGATATTCTGGTCGTGTATTCTCACGTAATGATTTCCGCCTATCACGCATACCTCATTGACCCCGAATTTTACCGTCTCGATCTGGAAGCTGACTGCGCCCGACACCGTGCGGAGTTGACAAGTCTTGCGCCGCTTTTCTGCCTGCTGGCCCCAATCACATCCAGCACGTCACATGCGCAAGCCGGTGGCTCGCACTTTGCGGCATTGGCCGGAACATTCGTCGCGCTCCACGCAGCCGTTGTTGCGGATGACCACGCACGAGACTTGGACGAGCTGCGTGATCAGCGGCACGCGCAAATTATCGCAGCACTCAATCCAAGCCAGCCATAGGCTCCGCTGTGCCCGACCTTATCGAATATCTGTTGTCCAGTTGGACATCGTGGATTCTGGCAGGTGCCTCGATCATCCTTGCCTGCCTGTGCGTGCTAACATTGGTTGCCGCTCGGCGCATGGCCAATGACGATGATCTGGAAATTTGATCGGGGCGCGAACCCGTCAGTCGGTGTCGTCGGCTTCGACAAGATCGAACGTGAGACGTCCCGAGAACAAGCCGCGTGTGCGTCGTGCCTCAGCGAGCATCGCTTGAACCTCATCGACACTTTGGCGGACGATGTGGACACGTCTTGTCCCAAACATTGGCGCGACGATAATCGTGCCGCGCTCGCCTTCCGCGACCGACCTGATGCTCAGTGTGCTGAGAACGATCCGCTTTGATGGTTCGGCTTTGCACTGCATGGCATTTCTCACTTCGATGGAGCATCCTTCATTCGGGCAATCGTCCTTGGATCACAAGGATGATTGAGCGCTCACAGCAAATCCAATAGCAACGTGTCGGTTCTACCGACTCCGATTAGGCCAAACAGGCGTCTAACGCCGACTGCAAGATGTCCGGTGTATTACCGGATATCTTGGCAAGGGAGACGCTGCGCTCTCCCGTTGCATCCCTCTGGCGGCTGACACATCCATCACCCCGAGCAGACCGAGATCTGCGTTGCAGATTGCGGCTGGGGTGGAATGTGTCAGCGCAACGCATGGCCGTTGCATCACCAGTCAGGGAGCGTTCCTACTCCCCAACACCCCATAACCAAAGGGAGACTTCGCTCTCCCTTGGAACCCATCGACCAACCCTATGCGGATTGGATGCGCACCATCGTATTCGACCGATGGAACACGAGCAGGGGCGTGCCTGCCCTTGCATCCCAGCCTTTGCCAATTGCCTGTAGATTGATCCGGAACGGCGGCACTTTCCCCTTGGCGATCTGTGTATCCATTGGCTACACTCTCACGATGTCGGGGAAAGACTCAGGCTTTCGCATTCGGGTGGAGCGCGACCTTCGCGAGCGGTTCCTAGCCGCCTGCCGAAAACATGATCGTCCCGCCGCGCAGGTGCTCCGCGAATTTATGCGGTCCTATGTCGGGGACACCGATCAACCGAATGACCGGCGGGAGGGGCCGCAATAGATTATGAATGCCGTCGAGATCGAAGAAGCTGTTTCCGAGTTAGCAGAGCGTCCGTTCGACCGTGCGGAGTTTCCGTTCCAGTTCCTCGAAGCCTTCGGCAACAAGCCCGCGACGATCAAGCGCCTGCGCGACGGCCATAGCAACAGCTCAGACCTTGGCGGCGTGCTGCAACGGAGCAACATCCACATTGCCGTTGCCGAAAAGGGCAATGTAACGACGACGCTTGCCGCGCTGAAATCCAGTCCAGCGACGACAAAGGCGAAAGCGCAATTCATCCTCGCCACGGACGGAGACATGTTCGAGGCCGAGGACATCGAGTCTGGCGAAACCGTCGCTTGCTCCTTTGCCGAGTTCCCCGAACATTTCGGTTTCTTCCTGCCTTTGGCGGGGATCAGCACCGTCAAGCAGGTGCGCGACAGCGCCTTTGATATTCGCGCCACGAGCCGCCTCAACCGGCTTTATGTCGAATTGCTGAAAGACAATCCCGAGTGGAGCAAGGCCGACCGTCGCCCCGACATGAATCACTTCATGGCGCGGCTGATCTTCTGTTTTTTCGCGGAAGACACCGACATCTTCAACGGCACCGGCCTGTTCACGGCCACCGTTGACCAGATGAGCGAAAAGGATGCGTCGAACACCCATGAGGTGATCGCCGAGATATTCCGCGCAATGAATACATCGATCACGGATCGGCAGAAAGCAGGCATCCGTTCATGGGCGAACGTGTTTCCCTATGTGAACGGTGGCTTGTTCTCGGGAAGCCTTGAGGTTCCCCGATTCAGCCGTATCGCCCGATCCTATCTGCTGCACATTGGCAGCCTGAAATGGACGCAGATCAATCCCGACATTTTCGGGTCGATGATTCAGGCGGTTGCCGACGACGAGGAACGCGGCGCGCTGGGTATGCACTACACCAGCCGCCCCAACATTCTGAAAGTTCTTGACCCGCTCTTTCTCGACAGCCTGCGTGGGCAGCTTGAGGAGGCGGCCGACAGTGGGCGTAAGCTGCTCAATCTCCGCAATCGCATGGCGCGCATTCGCGTTTTTGATCCCGCCTGCGGCAGCGGAAATTTCCTTGTCATTGCCTACAAGGAAATGCGCGAGATCGAAGCCGAGATAAATAGACGGCGCGGCGAGGAAGGCCGCGCGTCCGATATTCCGCTCACGAATTTTCGCGGGATCGAGCTGCGTGATTTTCCGGCGGAAGTGGCGCGGCTCGCGCTCATCATCGCCGAGTTCCAGTGCGACACTCTTTATCGCGGCCAGAAGCTGGCGCTCGCTGAGTTTCTGCCGCTCAATGCTGAGAACTGGATCACCTGCGGCAACGCGCTACGGCTGGACTGGCTGTCCATTTGCCCGCCAACAGGAACCGGCGTGAAGCTGGTAGGTGACGACCTGTTTCACACGCCGCTCGATCAGGCGCAGATCGACTTCGAGAATGAAGGCGGTGAAACATATATCTGCGGGAATCCACCATATCTCGGTTCAACTTGGCAGGACGACGAGCAGAAATCAGACCTGCAAGCAATCTTCGGGCATCGCGTTAAAAGCTGGAAGTCCCTCGACTATGTTGCGGCTTGGTTCATGAAAGCGTCGGACTACGGCACGAAAACCAACGCAGCAGCAGCTTTCGTATCCACCAACAGCATTTGTCAGGGCCAGCAAGTGCCGATCCTATGGCCTCTTATTTTTGACACCGACCATGAAATTGCTTTTGCGCATACATCATTCAAATGGGCGAACCTTGCCAGTCATAAAGCTGGCGTCACTGTGGTCATCGTTGGCATATCAAACCACGCTGGAAAGTTGCGCCAGCTTTTCTCATCGGTCGAAAATGACGCTTCTATCGTCAAAGAGGTTGAGAACATTAACGCCTACCTTGTTTCTGGTCCTAATATCGAGGTCAGTCAGGCGCGATCTACTATCTCAGACCTTGCTCCAATGGTGAGAGGAAACATGCCTTATGATGGAGGACATCTTCTTCTCACTGCGGACGAGGTTAACGCGCTCGGAATCAACGAAGATCAATATGATCGTTTCATTAGGAAGAATTATGGAGGTGCAGAGTTCATTCGCGGAATCGAGCGTTATTGCCTTTGGATAGATAATGCTGACCTAGATGAAGCGATGAGTATTCCAGCCGTCGCAACTCGGATCGAGGCAGTGCGGAAAATGCGCCTCGCTAGCCCCGACAAGGGCGCTAATGAAATGGCGTCTCGCGCTCACCAGATGCGCGAAATGAACATAGGACGCTTTCATACGGTTGTGGCGGCTGCCATTTCTTCCGAGAATAGGCCGTATTTGCCATGTGGCCTGATCGACAATCATACGACCGTCAACAATAAGAACTATGCGCTTTACGATGCGCCCTTGTGGAACATGGCGCTGATCGCATCACGCTTACATTGGGTGTGGATCGGCACGGTATGCGTCCGGCTGGAAATGCGATTTTCCTATTCCAATACACTTGGCTGGAATACCTTTCCGGTGCCGACGCTGACCGAGAAAAACAAGGATGACCTGACCCGCTGCGCGGAAGACATCCTATTAGCGCGGGAAGCGCATTTCCCCGCCACCATCGCCGACCTCTACGACCCTGAGAAGATGCCCGCTGATTTGCGTGAGGCGCATGAGCGCAACGACGAAGTGCTGGAACGCATCTATATCGGGCGGCGATTCAAGAACGATACCGAGCGGCTCGAAAAGCTGTTCGAACTTTACACCAAGATGACCGCAGGATCAGGCGCGGCCAAGAAGAAGGCGGGGGCACGCGCATGACCATCGACAAAAAGAATGTTCCATCCGTTTCGGTGACCTACGCCCGCAACGGCGGCTCCACGAAATCCAATGCGTTCGGGATGCGCGCCATGCAGGAGCGCGCTTTCGAGAAGCGCGGGGAGCCGTATCTTCTCATCAAGTCGCCGCCGGCGTCGGGCAAGAGCCGCGCGCTCATGTTCATCGCGCTGGACAAGCTGACCAATCAGGGATTGAAACAGGCGATCATCGTCGTGCCGGAAAAATCCATCGGCTCCAGCTTCGCCGACGAGCCGCTGACCAAGTTCGGGTTCTGGGCCGATTGGACCGTCGCGCCGAAGTGGAATCTCTGCAACGCACCCGGCGAGGATGGCGGCAAGGTCAACAGCGTCGGAAGTTTCCTTGCGAGCGATGACAAGGTGCTCGTCTGCACACACGCGACATTCCGTTTCGCGGTTGAACGGTTTGGGGTCGAAGCGTTCGATGGCCGGTTGATCGCAGTGGACGAGTTCCACCACGTTTCGGCCAATCCCGACAACGTGCTGGGCAAACACCTTGGCGATTTCATTGCCCGCGACAAGGTGCATATCGTCGCCATGACCGGCAGCTATTTCCGTGGCGACGCCGAGGCCGTTCTCTCCCCAACCGACGAGTCAAAATTCGATACCGTCACTTACACCTACTACGAGCAGCTCAACGGCTACGAATATCTGAAATCGCTCGACATCGGCTATTTCTTCTATTCCGGCTCCTACACCGACGATATTCTCGAAGTTCTGAATCCCGCCGAGAAAACCATCATCCACATCCCCAACGTCAATTCGCGCGAAAGCACGAAGGACAAGATCAAGGAGGTGGAGCACATCATCACCGAGCTGGGCGAGTGGGAAGGTGCCGATCCCGTCACGGGGTTCCAGATCGTCACGACGCCCGATGGCAAGAAGCTGCGCATCGCCGATCTTGTCGATGATGACCCGTCGAAGCGCGACCGCGTTTCCGCCGCGCTGAAAGACCCTGCGCAGAAGAATAATCGCGATCATGTGGACATCATCATCGCGCTTGGCATGGCGAAAGAGGGCTTCGACTGGATTTGGTGCGAACACGCATTGACCGTTGGCTATCGCGCCAGCTTGACAGAGATCGTGCAGATCATCGGCCGCGCGACCCGTGACGCACCGGGCAAGACACGCGCACGGTTCACGAACCTGATCGCCGAGCCAGACGCATCCGAATCTGCCGTGACCGAGGCGATCAACGACACCCTCAAAGCCATCGCCGCCAGCCTGTTGATGGAACAGGTGCTCGCCCCGCGTTTCAACTTCACACCCAAGAATCCGCAGAACGGCCCGCAACCTGGTTTCGATTATGGTGATGGAGGCTATCAGCCCGACAAGTGCAATGTCGGCTTCAATGAGCAGACGGGCCAATTCCAGATTGAGATCAAGGGTCTAACAGAACCCAAGAGCAAGGAAGCGACGCGCATCTGCAAAGAGGATTTGAACGAGGTGATCGCGACCTTCGTTCAGGACAAGCCGTCGATCGAGCGTGGCCTCTTCGATGAAGAGATGGTTCCCGAAGAGCTGACCCAGCTTCGCCTCGGCAAGATCATCAAGGACAAATATCCCGAACTGGACGAAGAGGATCAGGAGGCCGTGCGCCAGCACGCCATTGCCGCCCTCAATCTCACCCAGCAGGCCGCGCGCATTGCGCTTGGCGACGATAAAAAGGACGATGCGGAGCCGAGCCTGAACACGGCGCTGATCGACGGCGTGCGCAAATTCGCGATGGACGTGCGCGAACTCGACATCGACCTGATCGACCGGATCAATCCGTTTCAGGAAGCCTATGCCATTCTCGCCAAGACCATGAGCGAGGAAAGTCTGAAGCAAGTCGCCGCTGCCATCGCCAGCAAGCGGACGAGCCTGTCGCCAGACGAGGCGAAAGAGCTTGCCGTGCGGGCCGCGCGCTTCATCAAGGAGCGCGAGCGCCCGCCGTCGATCACATCGTCCGATGCGTGGGAACGGCGATTGGCCGAAGGCGCCGCCGCATTCATGCGCTTCAAGAAGGAGGGCCGCTATGACGGATGACCTCGACCTTGATGCACTGGCAGATGTGCTTTCCGACTTCGCCGCGCCCGAGAAAAAGGTCGGGCGCGGGCCACGCGAGGAACGCATCATCGCTGGATTTGAGGAGATCCAGCGATTTGTAGAGAAGCACGGACACACGCCGCGCCACGGCGAGAGCCGAGACATCTTCGAGCGCCTCTATGCCACGCGCCTTGATCGGTTGCGCACACAGGAAGATTGCCGGACATTGCTTGAATCCTTGGATCATCAGGGTTTGCTCGCGGGTGGAGAAACACTCGCCGCGCTTTCGGATGACGATATGGACACGGACGCGCTTCTTGCCGAGCTTGAGGGCGCGATTGGATCATCGGATATTGCCGATCTTCGCCATGTCCGCACGGCAGAGGAAAAACGTGCCGCCGAGGAAATCGCGAACCGCGAGAAATGCGAGGATTTTGAGACGTTCAAGCCACTGTTCGATCAAGTGCAGCGCGATCTTGAAAACGGGATCAGAAAATCGCGTGAGTTTGAGTTGAAAGCTGAAATCCGCCCCGGCGCATGGTTCATCGTCGGAGGTCAGAAAGCCTATGTCGCCGACATGGACGAGATATTCGTCAATGCGCAGGGGCGCACCGATGCCCGCTTGCGCGTGGTTTTCGACAACGGCACCGAGAGCAACATGCTCATGCGTTCGCTACAGCGGGCATTGCATAAGGACGAGGCGGGCCGTCGCATCTCCGATCCCGAGGCGGGGCCATTGTTTGTGCGCGAGGAGGCTTCGCCGTTCACGGGGCAGCTTGATGACGATGACTCCGCCAGCGGCACGATCTACGTGTTGCGCAGTAAGTCCGATCATCCTGTAGTCGCGGCAAATCGCGACGTGCTTCACAAGATCGGCGTGACCGGCGGTGACGTGCAGCGCCGCATCGCGAACGCCAAACTCGATCCGACCTTTTTGATGGCCGAGGCTGAAATCGTCGCGACCTACACGCTCTACAACATCAACCGCACCAAGCTCGAAAATCTGATCCACCGCATATTCGATCCCGCTCGGCTCGATATCGAAATCAAGGATCGCTTCGGCAATCCCGTAATCCCGCGCGAATGGTTCCTCGTACCGCGCTTCGTCGTCGATGACGCCGTGGAGCGGATCAAGGATGGCACGATCACCGAATACATTTACGACCCGAAATCCGCGCGGCTAGTGCGGACAGGTGGCGCGGCATGAGCAACGTCAACATCAAACGCCTCGTCGAGAACATCCGTTCTGGCACCAACGTCTATACGCCGCTTGTGGAGTTGGTTGTGAACTCGATCCAAGCCATCGACGAAAAAAAGTCGGACAAGGGCGTTGTCGATATTCAGATCAAGCGCGATGGTCAGGAGGATTTGATCGAAGGTTTGCGCGGCGTCGATGGATTCATCGTCTCCGACAACGGGATCGGCTTCACCCAGCTCAATCGCGATTCCTTCGATGAACTCTATACCGAGCAGAAGAAGTCGGACGGTGGGAAGGGCTTTGGGCGCTTCACTTGCCTCAAGTATTTTGACCGCATGAATGTCAGCAGCATTTTCGCGGAAGGTCATGAACTGCGCGAACGTAAGTTTCGCATGGGGCTCGATAAGGATATTATCGTCGATGAAGAGTTGCGCCCGATCTCTGAGGGCGAGACGGGCAGCACCGTTGAGATTGCCGGTATCAAGTCAGTTAAGTTTCCCGACAAAGGCATCGACACGATCAGCCGCGTGCTCGTCGAACGGCTGCTCCCATATTTCGTTGATGCCGACAGGCCATGCCCGCGTGTCGTGATCCGCGACGAAGGCAGCACTACGTCGCCAGTTTCCCTCAATGATTATCTCGGCAAGGACAGCAGCCAGATCGTCGAGATGCCCGTTCAGAATGGCGCGTTCAGCATATCAGCGAATGGCGAAGATAAATCGTTTTTGGTGCGCGTCTTCAAATTCTATTCGCCACGCGCTGCGCGCAGCAAGGTGAGCCTTGTCGCACATCGTCGCGAAGTGACGGACGTTGCACTTCAAACCTATGTGCCAGAGTTCGCCGACGAATTTTTCGAGCCGATCCACGGTGACGACGCAGGCAAAGGCCGCAATTTTGTCATCAAGGCTTATGTGTTCGGCGATTATCTCAATGACAACGTGTCGCTCGAACGCGGCGAGTTCCGTTTCCAGACCGAATCTGATTTGCTTAGTGGAATTTCACAAAGCCAGATCGAGCAACAGGCGGCAGAAATCGCGCAATCGGCAGTTGGCGCGGAGATCGCAGAGCGTAAGCAGCGCAAGCAAGCTCGCATCGCAGAATATGTATCGACCCAAGCGCCGTGGCATCGGACGCTGAGCAACGAGGTTGATTTCAGCACCCTTCCGATGCGACCGAGCAATCAGGACATCGAGCTACATTTTCAGCGAAAGAAGTTTGAGAAAGAACAGATAACCCGCGCGCAGGTTGCTGCGATCTTGCAGTCCGATGACGAGGCCGACCTCGACAGAAAAATCTCTGAAGTGATGGACAACATCTCCGAGACAAGTAAAAACGACCTCATCCACTATGTCTCGATGCGCAAATGCGTTCTCGACCTTTTCTCAAAGGCTCTCGAAGCCGATGATGACGGTCGCCATAAATCCGAGGGCGAAGTGCATGACATTATCATGCAGCGGAAGAAGGATTCCGACGAAATCGACTTCGACGCGCACAATCTTTGGATGCTCGACGAACGACTCAATTTCTCCGCCTATATTTCATCCGAAAAGCCGATCAACAAGGCGAACGGTGATCGGACGGACATCACGATTTTCAACAATCGAGTCGCGTTTCGCGGGGAGAACGAGGCCAGCAACCCGATCACGATCTTTGAGTTCAAAAAGCCGCAGCGCGACGATTTTGCGAACCCGTCATCGAAAGATGATCCCGTGCAACAGATCGTCCGCTACGTGAATCAGATACGCGACGGAAAGTTCAAGACACCGAAGAACCGCGATATTCTCGTGAACACCAACACGCCATTCTACGGGTATGTCGTATGCGACCTCACCAAGAAGGTTGCTGATTGGCTCGAACGCGAAAAGGACTTCACGCCCATGCCCGATGGGCTTGGCTGGTTCCGCTGGTTCGGCAATATCAATCTCTACATTGAGGTGCTGAGCTGGACCAAGCTCCTGCGCGATGCCGAGATGCGCAATAAAATCTTCTTCAGCAAACTTGGTATTGAGTGATCGTGTCGCTGCGGTGACGGCGCGTGTCGCGATAGCTGCCAGTCCACAACCTTCCGCCTTCCCCTGAGACTTAGCCGCGAATGTGGCTGTGGTCGTCGTCCTATCAACGGGCGGCCCGATCCATTCGCTGCGCTCCCGTGTTGCCCGTTTCGCCTTACGGCTGACAGTCCGACTTTCCCCCAGCCTGTTCCCTTCGCGTCCTCAGGATACAGCGAAAGGAGATCAGGACGTGACCACTTCATCAAAAGAACGCTTCGACGTTTACGGAGCTATCACCGATCAAATCATTGCCGCAATCGATGCCGGAGCCGAGCATCCGCAAATGCCTTGGCATCGTGCGGGCGGATCAATCGAACGTCCCACCAATGTCGAAAGCAAGAACGCCTATCGCGGCGTCAATACCGTCGCCCTCTGGGCATCGGCATATTGCCAGCAATTCGATCATGGCCTCTGGGGCACATATCGCCAGTGGCAAGAGAAGGGCGCACAAGTCCGCAAGGGCGAGAAATCGTCCATCATCATTTTCTATCGTGACCTCGGGCCGCATGAGCGTGACACGCAATCATCCGGCGATGATGATGATCGCAGCAATCGGTTTTTCGTTGCCCGCGCATCGCGCGTGTTCAACGTCGCACAGGTCGATGGCTTCGAACTTCCTCCTATCGAACCGTCGATTGATCGCATTGATCCATGCGTTGCTGCCGAAGCATTCATCGCATCCACGGGTGCGAATATCACCGTTGCTGGTGAGCGTGCATTCTACAATCGCGGAACCGACAGCATCACGATGCCGGATCGTCATCGCTTCGTTGGCACGAAGACCAGCACTACGACCGAAGGATGGTATTCCACGTTGCTGCATGAGTTGACCCATTGGTCAGGCGCAGAGACACGTTGCGCGCGCACGTTCGGTGAACGATTTGGCGATGATGCCTATGCGATGGAAGAAATGGTTGCCGAGCTTGGCGCTGCGTTCCTCTGTGGTGATCTTGGTATCACGGCAGAACCGCGCGCCGATCATGCCGATTATATCGGCCACTGGCTTCGCATTCTCAAAGGCGACCGTAAAGCAATCTTCACGGCGGCGAGTGCGGCGAACAAAGCTGCCGAATACCTCAAGAGCATCGCTCAAATCGAACATCGAGAGGCGACGTAAGCCGCCTTTCAATTTCACTACCGTTCTAACGTGGGGCCGCTTGTCGGCCCTTTCCATTGTCTGCCCCGCGTCTGTGATCATCCGGTGATGATGACGGGAATGTTGGCAGGGCCGGAGCATCGTCAACGGCTTGCCCGATCCATTCTCTGCGCTCCCGTGTTGGCCGTTTCCCCCTTCGTTCCTTGGGGTGACGCTGCCCCTTCAAACCCTGCCGTTTGCCTCCCCGTCCACCGGACGAACCCAAACGCCAAAGGAGGCAGACATGAAAACCGACTACGCAATCATTCACAAAAACTGGAACGGCATCGAGATCGAAATTCGCTGGAACGCCGATTACGTCGTGTTCGACGATGGAGAATCAATGGCCCATCTTGAGGTCGAAAGCGTGAAGCCAAAACACGCACCGCTGCCGATCACCGAAACCGGATATCGCTCGCACTTCATCCACCGCACCAATGTCGATCATATGGGCGGCCCCGAAGCCTATGTCGAAGCATGGATCGCCGAGGTCGCGAATACGCCTGTATGGCGCAACGCCGAGGCCGCATCACGCCAGCTCGCGCTCTTTTGAGCGCGGGTTATCCGTTGAGCTTCGTTCCCAGTGCGGCAATCGCAGCCATCAGCTCATCGAACGAGGGCGGCGGCGTCATGAACATCTCCGACATGGCGGCATAATCGTCCGCCAGACGCGCGCGCAGCTCGTCACTCGGGGCAAGGCGGAGCGTCCCGAGTGTCGCCGTGTCATAGGATGCCTTGTTGTCCGCGAACATCAGGCTCTTGTTGAGCACGACCTTGGCGAGCAGATCGGGCTTTTGCTTCGCTGCGTCGTCAATGCCTTTTGCCGCCAGCATCATCGTGTCGTAATAATGGCGGGACATTTCGGGCAGCAGCTTTGTGCCGTGATGGAGAGCGTGGAGGATCGTCACCTTCTCCCAAAAGGTGCGCTCCACCGATAGCGTTGACACGGACACCGACGCATCGGGCAGTTCATCGGGAAATTCGGCTGCGAGATAAGGCGTGATCGTTCGGGCTTCCGAAGGTTCGGTTTCACCGCGCGCGCCGAATTCGAGTTTGATGCGCGGCTTGATGTAGCCATCTTCGCCTTCGCCGAAGGCACCAACGCCGAAACGTCCCGACCCGAAGCCGCGACCATAGTTCAGCAGCTTCGGATAGCGGAACAGGACGGTTTGCGCGTCACGATCATCGGGATCGAGCACCACCTCCCATCCATCCTTGGTGCCGAGCGCGCGTTCAATCGCGGTCGCGAGTTCAGGAAGGGCGATGGATTCGACATAGGATTGCGCGGCGGCTTTGAGCGCCTTGGTGCGGCGATCCCGTTCCTTACCGCTTATCCCGTCTTCCATCGGCGGGAGGGTATCGAGGATCAAAGGCGCATCGCGCCCGATGGTGAGGTCGATATCCTCCGAGAAGCGTTCGATAACGCCATAGGCTTTCGATAGCGACGTGCCGCCCTTGAAGGTGAGATGCTCCGCCAGTGCAGGAGCTTCGCTCAGGCGGCGCAGCGTCCAGCAGACCCAGAAGTCCTTTTCGATGATGATCGGCGTGACATCACGTCGCGCCGCCGCCTCGTTGATGAAGGCGAGGCGATCATCGGCGGGTCTGCGTGCAAATTCATCCATGTCGAACCAAACCGATCTTGAGCACCGCATCGCTCATCCAGCCCGGCATAAGCGGCTGCGCTTTCGTCAGGGCTTTGAAATCGCGGTCGTCGATTTGTGCCGACAGGCGTTGGATAAGATCGTCGTCGATCTTATCTTTGCCGACATGAGCGAGCAGTTGCAGAACCGCGTTTGCATCGGGTGATGCGTCATCAAGGATCGGAGCGCGTGACCGCTTGAGCGCGATGGTGCGACCGGCGACTTTCTTGACGCGCGTTTGTCCGCTGGTCGCATAGCTTGTCTTGGCGGGAACCTGCGTTGAGATACCAAGACGGTTGGCGGCCTGCGCACCTGAGGAGGAGAGTTTGTCGCCGCTTTGCGTTGCAACCGCCTGCGCTATGGTGTCGGCATCGGGGGTGAGCGCGCCGAGCTTGTCATGCAGCTTCGGGTAATCATAAAGGCCGCGCCCGATACGCCGAATCTGGTTCGCCTGCACGAGACGGGTCAGCGCCATGTCGATGGACGCACGGGTGCCGAGGTCGAGAAAATCCTTGGGCGTAAAGGCCCAGCCGCGCCCTTTCCCGCGCACGCGCTTCATGATTTTGTCGGTTACGGCAGACATTTTCCTAATCCTTCTTGTTAGATAATAGCACGTTATTTTCTAACAAGCAATTGAGCGTTTTGAGCCATAAAACGCAGCCGTTTCATGTGGAAAGCCTTATTATGAGACTGGCCGAGGCCCGCAAATCTCGGTCCACAGAAAGCCGCATACAGCCAAACTGTATAGGCACGGCTCGGTTGCATTCGTGTCGGGCCATATTCTCCTAAGGCCACCACCGAGCAGCGGACATTCCCATCGGCATTCATTCATGGGTTTTTGACCAGCCGCGTCTCGGATCAAGGCCGCTCGCTTCCGCACCCTTCGTTACTTGGGTTTGTGCAGCTCCGCGCAGAGGTTCGCTGCGCTCAGCCTTTGATCCTCGCCTCATGTCGTCAGGTCACGAGTCTCCCCATGAAGCCGAGGGAATTGTCCTTCGGTGGAAACCAAGGAGAACTGAAATGTCTGACACAAACGCAAACCGCCCGAGCCACCGCCTATTCAACGTCATGGGTGACGGCGACAACGCCCGCTGGACTGACGTCGGCGTCGCATGGGCCACCAAGGACGGCAAGGGCTTCACGCTGGCGCTCAATGCGATACCCGTCAATGGCCGGATCGTCATGCGGATCAACGAGGAAAAAGACGCCAAAAAGAAGGGGAGCTAATGCTCCCCTTCGGGGCTGCGATCCAGCGTCGCTATGGCGCTGGACCACGGCGGCCAAGTTCGAGGCCGATCATCGCGAGAAGCGATTGCGCCGATGCGATTGCATCTTGGTTTGCCGCGATGGCTGTTGATGCTTGCTGGAACAAGGCCGCGAGCTGCGATGAGGATTTGGTGGCAAGATCGTTGCGGGTGAGATTGAAGTTCATGGCTTCCTCCATTTTCTATGCGCCGCTCACCATGAGCCGCGTTGGAGGACGTGCATCCGCGTACCGGATGATGGTGCATCGCTTTGTGATCGCAACGAATGTGGAGAAGGGCAGGGATCGGAATCCCGCCTTGCACCATCATCCATTCGGACGCGGATAGGTTCGCCCAATCAGCGGATTGTGTGGCGACGAAGGGGTGGAGGAAACCAAATATCTCAGTTCCGCATTGAAATTGAAATCAGATCATTGCCAGATTGGACGCACAGACTCTACAGCATTTCAAGGCACGATCTCGTGGCATACAAAATTAAAATCCCTTTAGATCATAAAGTGATGCTCCGGAGCCAGAAATCAAATACGTATCCGTGCAAGTTGCACTACCCGAACTGTCACATCCCCACGCTGATTTGAATATGCCCATAGCGGGGCGACCGTCATCAATCTTTGTGTCTATAGAACTCAAAGAGGAGCAGGGTATGGTATCACCCCATCCGATGGCAG
This sequence comes from Sphingomonas sanxanigenens, assembly GCA_003240855.1. Taxonomy (GTDB): domain Bacteria; phylum Pseudomonadota; class Alphaproteobacteria; order Sphingomonadales; family Sphingomonadaceae; genus Sphingomonas_L; species Sphingomonas_L sanxanigenens_A. Next base: position 4,327 of record QFNN01000011.1, on the reverse strand, counting down.
CCGTTGGTCTTGATGTGATCCAAACGGCGGTTCGTTGAATCTGAGTGCACCCAGAACCAATCATCGACCCAACCGCATCAAATAGTCGAAATCCCCCACCGATTTGACTATCGGGCTGCGCTGCACCGAACGTGGGATCGGGAATGTTCCTTGTCCCAACGGATAGAATGTCCGCTGCTTGTAGGTGACTCCAAAAGGTTACATTTTCTTGCGCTTCCGCAGGCGCTGGGAGAGCGGCAACGTTTAAGCCCGTGTCACCAATTATCCGGTTGCCATTCCCGGCCGTAGCGCAGGGCGCAATGGTGCACGCGGGTAATCGCGATGCAGGGTTTGCGATGTCTCCGGGCAATCGACCATAGGTATCTTTGAAAGTCAGGGCGGCAGACTCGATGGCTTTCAGATCCTGAATAGTCTTGTTGATCTTCATATTTTCAATGAGCTTCATTCCACCGAATGTTCCTCCAATCAAGAGGCCAATAATTATCATCACAATGGAGATTTCAACCAGCGTGAAACCATCCCTATCTTGGTTACATGTGTATTTCATACGCCTCCTTTTAATCTGCGTTATAGTTATGACATTTGATATTTATCTTTTCATGTAGATATTTTGTGATATATATACCGTATATGCAATTACTAATCTACATTGGTGAAAGGTACGATGTTATCAAATATTTATAATATAATATTTATCAATCGTAGTATATTTACATATCTAGCTGTAGCAATTATTTCATTTTTGCCAGATGTCTCAAGTGCATCAGGGGTATGGATAAAAATTGGATGTGGATACATCCAGCATTTTTACAATGAAACGTGCAATCCAACCCAAGAGAATCTCGATATTAGTTGCGATGATGGGTTTCGCTTGGAATGCCAAGAGATATATTCATGCTCACCACCCGATAACCCATTCAAGACGTCTTGCAGATGTGTTACAGATGTAAGCTGTGCCATCACTGTCAATGGGTCATGCGGCTCGGCTAACAACGTTCCGACAGCAATAGCTCCTGCCGTCGATCTTTGTTCATCGGGAACACCGACTCCGTTGTTGGGTTCAGGTCCATGGACTTGGCAATGCATGGGGGAAGGTGGCGGCCTCACTGTAAGTTGTAGCGCCTCGATACCTCCGCCACCGCCACCACCACCGTCATTTGGCGGCGCATGCCCTACGTGAACTTGAAACCCTCAGAATTGAGGGGATAGGATGTTCTCGACTTCCAGCGTGTCATGCAGTTACGGGAGGCCGCTCAGTTCAATTCCAGCCCACGATCCCGCTTCGGACGCATAGTAGCGGGATTGGGTTCGCGATCTTTGTCACGTTCAGCTTCACCCTCGCGCATTCTGCGGAACTTGGCAGCATCGCGATAGAGGCTGAGAATGCGTTCGGCTTCCTTGCGGCGGTTTTCACGGATCAAATCTTGAAGGGCTTGGCGATCCTTATGCTGCGCATGGATCAAAGCGTGCCGCTCATGGCTATCGCGCTCACGCGCAAATTTGGCTTCCATCTCATTCTGTGTGCGGGTTCGGAAATACTTACCCGTCAGAACGTCCCACGCACCTGCAAACCCTTTGCGGATGCGGGCAGCGCGGGCGCATTGCTCATTGTCCCAACGCGCGGATAGAAACGTGTCTTTGGCTTGGCGTTCAGCTTGGTGCTGAACCTTGAGCGCTTCGCGCTTGGCTATCAGAGGTTCCATATTGGTGCGGGCAATGCGCTTGGCCTCCGCGATATAGCGCGTGAGGCGCGGCGCGATGTCGAATGCAATGCGGGCACGCGCATCATCAACCGATGGCAGGCGTGCGGGATCGCCGAGCCGTGCGGCCACATCTTTGGCCTTGCCGCCGATCAGGCGCGAGATAGCGAACACGTCACCGTCGATATTGATCGCAACGAACCCACGCCGATCACCACGGGCGAGAAACAGGCCGCGTTCTTCGAGTGCCGATGCGAAGGCTTGGACGCTATCAGCATGTTTCCAGCAATCTTGAACGGCGGATTTGAGTTCGCGCGGATCGATGCCCGCGCGTTTCGCCTGTTGCCATTCGTCCAACGTGAAGTTGCGCGGATCACGGAGCTTCGGACTTTCAAAGCCTTTCGGCATCGCCCAGCCATTTTCAAGATAGAGCTGTTTCCCAATCTCATTCAGCTTATTCTTGAAGAAGGGGAGTTCCTTCGCCGTCATGGTGTCCGCATCGATGCGCGACCAGACGGCGTGACAGTGGCGACGACCTTCCTTTTCGTGGAACACGATGATGCGCGGTTGCCCTGCAAGGCCCAGCCGTTCCTCAATGTCGGTCAGGGCTTTCTCGAATGTTTCGACGCGCACGGATTCGAGCGCGGGCGGGCTGAGCGAGAGCGAGAAGAGATATTGCTGGCACTTCGTCCCGCGCGCGAGCGCATAGGCTTCATTCATCGCGCCCATCACCGTGTCGGACACGAAACCCGACACTTCATGAATCTCGACATGCTCATTTTCTTCGGTCTTGAGCAGATGGAGGCCGAGCTGTTTCCCGCCGCTGCGCTTGGACGCCTTCAAGATCATGGCATCACTTCCACATTGAGCGCCTGAATGAGCAAGCTGCGCATGATGGTGATGTCGCGCATCGCGGAGACGAGAGCCGACTCCACTTCGGGAGTCACAGGCAGGCTCCCCGTGTTCGCAGCCTTGGCGAGCTGGTTCACATTATTCGCGAGCCGCGATTGCCCGAGCATAGCGAGAAGCTGGGCAAGCAGCTTATGATCCTTGACCGGAAACTTGCCGCGTTTGCGGGGCGCGACCGTCTCCGGATCGAGCAGGCGAGAACGGATGTATGCGCCAAGAGCCATGCCAGCAGCATCGCGCTCCAGCTTCGCACGTTCTTCAAACGTGAGGCGTAGCGAGAAGGGCGGGATAGTGCGTTCACCCATTGCCACTCTCCGAACTGCGCTTGCGGATCAGTGAGGCTCGGCGCGTCGAAAGATCGATATCAACGCCCTGCAACGCCGGAACGGGCGCATCCATTTGCGGCAGGGGTTTGGGAACGTCATTCGCATTTGCAGGCACTTGCCACGCTAGCGAACTGTGCTTGAGGATGTTATCCCACTCTGTCAGCACCGCCCATAGAGAGTTCGAAACTTCTCCATGAAGGTGCACCATTCTCGAACAAAAGAGAGAACTGCGGGCGTGGTTTTGGCCACGCCCGCTGCCGCACTCCGGGCCAGCACGGCTTTGGAGCCGCTGATGCGGATTTCAAGGGGTTGGACACGGACCTCGCTGAGTAGCAGCCGGGCATAAGCCTGACGCAGATCAGGCGGGCCGTGACGCAGCTTGTCGCGCAGGAGCAGCGCCAGCTTCTCGATCTTGGCGGGCGTGATCACTGGCTCGGCCATGGCGAGGCGACGGGTGAGGTCGGATATTTGCTCGGCAAGTTCATCGCGCCGGAACCGCAGATTGACCATCCGGCTATCCTGCCGATCTCGGACATCGAGCCTGGCTTCGGCGATCTGATCGTCGTCGCCCGCGAAGTCCCTTGCGGTCATGGATTTATCGACAATCTCTATCTTACGCCGTCAGGCGACATCGTACTGGTCGAGACCAAGCTGTGGCGGAATGGGCAGATGCGCCGCGAGGTGGTGGCACAGGCGCTGGACTATGTGGCCGCGCTTACCTTGATAGGATTCGAAGCGTTCGAGACGGCTGTTGCACGAGGACAGCAAGCACCGCGACGCCTGTATGATCTTGTTCGCGACCATCCCGAAGCTCTGGAAGAGGCGGAGTTCATCGACGCGGTCTCGCTGAACCTGCGACGAGGCAGGATGCTGGTCATCGTCCTGGGAGACGGGATCAGGACGGAGACAGAAGCACTCAGCGATCTCTTACAGAGTCATGCGGGTGCGCATTTCACCTTTGCGCTGGTCGAGCTTGCCACATGGCAGAATTCGGCAGGTGACATTCTTGCGGTGCCCAGCATGCTGGGCAAGACCGTGATGATCGAGCGCGGTATCGTCCGGGTCGAGGATGGGGCGGCTACCGTCCATCCGATCCCTGCTAGTGCCCAGAAGGGGCCGCAGTCGAACAGTTCGGCGGACTTCTGGGACATGATGGCGAAGCGCGATCCATCGCTGCCTGCCGCGATCCGATCGTTCTTGTCGGCGCTCGAACCGCTGGGTATCTATCCCGATCTCAAGGCCAGCCTGAACCTGAAGCTCGATCTGGCGGATCAGGAAAAGCCGATCAATTTCGGGTACATCATGAAGAACGGCACCTTCTGGTCAAACCCCGCATCGTGGACGCTGCCGGACGCGATCTGGCGGCCGTATTTCGAGGCGTTAGCTCGGATG
>QFNN01000142.1 GCA_003240855.1 Sphingomonas sanxanigenens | reverse complement strand
GGCCTCGGCCTTCAGTTGCGACACGCGCTCGCGCGCGCCCTCGCTCACCGCGCGCAGCGTCTCGACCAGTTTCGCGGTCGCGCTGCCGTCGGGAAGCGCCGCAACCGACCCTTCCGCCGCCGCCAGCTCGCGCCCTGCTTCCTCACGCTCGCCTTCGGCGCGCGCGATGCGCCCGGCGATCTCGGCGCGCCGCGACGCCAGCCGCTCGATCGCCGCGCTCGCCTGATCCTCGTCGCGCTGCGCCAGCCTGGCGCTATTCTCCGCCTCGCCGCGCGCCTGTCGCGCCGCCTCGATCGCACCTGTCGCCTCGGCCAGCGTCGCGCGCGCCGCCGCCAGCCGCACCTCGGCGGCGTCCACCGCGCCGCGCGCATCGGGCAGAGCCGCGCCGATCGCCGCAAGCCGGTTGGCGCGCACCAGCCGCTCGGCCGTCGCCGCGCCTTCGCCGCTCGTCACGAAACCGTCCCAGCGACGCAGCGCGCCGCCACGCGTCACGATCCGCTGCCCCACCGCCAGCGGCTGTCCGTCATCGGCATCGACCACGCCGATCTGCGCCAGCCGCCGCGCGAGCGCCGCCGGCGCGCGCACATGATCGCCCAGCCGCTCGACCCCCTCGGGCAGCGCCGGATCGCCGTCCTGCCGCTCGGCCCCCGCCCAGCGCCTGTCGCCTTCCAGCCCGGCTTCCAGATCGTCGCCCAGCGCCGCCGCCAGCGCATGTTCATAACCCGGCGCGGCGCGCATCGCCGCCAGCACTGACGTCCCCTCGCCGCCGCCAGACGCCAGCGCCCGTTCCAGCGCCTTCGCTTCCCCTTCGAGCGCCGCCAGCGCCGATCGCGCGGCCGCGCCTTCGCCTTCTGCTTCGCTGCGCGCTTCGGCGGCGGCTGCGCGCGCCGCCTCCCCACGCTCGATCCGCGCCGCCGCGCCCCGCGCCTCGCCTTCGGCCGCCGCGCGTCTGGCCGCCGCCGCATCGCGCGCGGCGATCAGCGGCGCGTCCTCGCCCAGGCCAGCCGCTTCCTGCGCCAGCCTTTCACATTCGCGCGTCGCGCGATCAGCCCGGCTCCGCGCAGCGGAGAGCGCCGCCTGCGCCACGCGCGCATCGGCCTGCTCCGAAGCCTGCGTCGACAAGGCCCGCGCCAGCTCCACCTCGGCATCGCGCGCCGCCAGTTCGGCCGTCGCCAGGCCGCTCGCCAGATCCGGACCGCCCTTCTCCGCCGCCGCGATCCGCGCGTCTATCAGCGCGATCTCCTCCGCTATTCCCCTGATCGCCTCGGCGGCGTCGTTGGCGAGCGCACCCTCGCGCTCGCGATCCGCCGCCAGCCTGCGGGTCTGCTCGGCCAGCTCGGCGATCCGCCGGTCGAGCGCGGCTCGTTCGGCCTGCAGCGTCGCCAGCACATGCCCTGCCTCGCTGGCCCGTTCGCGCGCGGCCATCGCGGAACCGCGCACTTCGGCGACCTTTGCGACGGCTTCCGCGCTCCACGCGGCCGCCGCGCGCTGCGCTTCCGCCGCCCGGTGGACTTTCTCGTCGGCCGCCGCCGCATCGGCCTTGGCCGCATCAGCCGCCGCCGCCGCCTCGCGCCAGCGCGCGAAGAGCAGCCGCGCCTCGGCGATCCTGATCTCGCCCGAAAGCTGGCGGTAGCGTTCGGCCTGTCGCGCCTGCCGCTTCAGTTGCCCGGCGCGCGTCTCCATGTCCGCGATCAGCTCGTCGAGGCGCGTCAGATTGGCCTCGGTCGCGCGCAGCTTCTGCTCGGCGTCCTTGCGGCGAACATGAAGCCCCGCAATCCCCGCCGCTTCCTCCAGCATTGCGCGCCGTTCAGTCGGCTTGGCTGCGATGACGGCGCCGATCCGCCCCTGGCTGACCAGCGCGGGCGAATGCGCGCCGGTCGCCGCATCGGCGAAGATCAGCGCGACATCCTTGGCGCGCACGTCGCGGCCGTTGACGCGATAGGCCGATCCCGCCCCGCGCTCGATCCGGCGGACGACCTCCACTTCGTCGCCGGCGGCGATCCCGGCCGGACCCACCGCCTCGTCTGGGCTGCGCTCGGCGAGCAACTGGACTTCGGCGAAGCTTCGCGCCGGCCGCGTCGCGGTGCCGGCGAAGATGACATCCTCCATCCCGCCGCCGCGCATCGATCGGGCGCTCGATTCGCCCATAACCCAGCGCAACGCCTCAAGCAGGTTCGATTTGCCGCAGCCATTGGGGCCGACGATGCCCGTCAGCCCCGGCTCGATCCTCAGCTCCGCCGGATCGACGAAGCTCTTGAACCCGCTCAGTTTGAGGCGGCGGAACCTCATGCGCCCCCCCGACGCACGTGGATCAGGCTCCCGCGGCGATGAGCTGCGGCTCAAGCAGATCCCAGGTCGCGGTTGCGTCGAGCAGCTTGCCGTTGATCAGGAAGCTGGGCGTGCCCTGGATCTTCAACTGGTCGTTCGCGACCTTCAGCATCGACACGAGCTGGTCCAGCTCGCCCTTGTCCGCCAGGCAGCTTTTCAGCTTGGCGTCGGCGATGCCGTGCTGGCGCGCAAACTCGTCAAGGCCGACGAGCGTCGCGATCGCGCCATATTGCTGGTTGGGCGGCAGCGCGCCGATGCGCTGCTGATCGGCCGGGGTCAGCTTCTGCGCCTTCTCGAACAGCGCTTGCTGATTCTCGAACATCTGCTCGGTCAGCGGCAGGAAAGGCGCCGCGCCGTTGCAGCGCGTGATGAGCGATGCAGTCACGTCGATCGGGTCGCGCACATAGTTGCGCACTTCGAGGCTGACCGTGCCCTTTTCGATATATTTGTCGCGCAGCAACGGGAAGGCGGTCTTGGCGAACTCGCCGCAGTGCGGGCAGGTGAGCGAGAGATATTCCACCAGCTTCACCGGCGCGTTGGGATTGCCGATCACGAAGCCGCCGTCGGCCGTCTTGCTGACCGTGGTCAGCCAGTCGCCGCCAGCCGGCGGCTTGATCGCCCCTGCGGTCGACGCCGACGCGCTGGCGTTGCCCGTGGCATTGCCCGCCGCCGTCCCTTCGCTCTTGCCCGAGCAGCCGGACAGGATCAGCGCGATCGCGGCAAGGCTGAGGCCGATGGTCGATTTCATTGGTCGAATGACTCCCGTGGTAAAAAAGCGTTGGTCTATTTCTGCGCTGCGACCAGCGCCGGTTTCAAGGCCGCCCAGCTCGCCGCGTCGGCCACGATCGTTCCGTTGATCGCGAAAGCCGGGGTGCCGGGGATGCGGGCGCCGTTCCAGGCCTGATCGGTCATGTCGCCGATCAGCTTCTGCTGCGCCGCGTCGGTCAGGCATTTGTCGATCTGCGCCGGCGTGACCCCGCGCGCCTCGACGATCGCCGCCAGCCCCGATGCGCGCGCCTCCAGCTTAAGCCCTTCGTCGCGCGGCATGGCGTTCAGCTTCTCGCCATTGGCCTGCTCATAGCTCGCGCCCTTGTCGATCCAGTCATTCTGGGCGGCGAAAATCGCCTCGCTGGTCCCGAAGAAGCGCGCCGCGCCGCCGCAGCGCGCCAACAGCGTCGCGATGAAATCCAGCCGGTCGCGCACCGCATGGCGCAGTTCGATCGATGTGCCGCCCTTGGCGATGAACTGCTGGCGCATCGCATCCTTGGATTCGGCGACATAGTGCGCGCAGTGCGGGCATGTGTAGCTGACATATTCGACCAGCTTCACCTTGGCGGCGGGATTGCCCATCACGAACGCGCCCGTGGGCGTCATCGTCACCTTGCGCGTCCAGTCGATCTTGGGCGGCGCGGCGGCGGACAGCGCAACGAAACAGACAAACAACGCCAGCAATCTCGACATTCAGTCCTGTCCCTTCTCGACCTGTGGCGCGCCGCTCGTCCGCGCCACGCCCTGCGCCAGCGCCTCGAGCACCGCTTTCAATTCCGGATCGACGATCGCGCGCAGGCTGTCGCCCAGCTCGACGGGCACGGGCTTGAGCGAGGGGGGGGCCTTGCGCGGCGCGCGCGGCGCGATCTGCCCCTGCTTCATCGCCACGCGCGAAACCGCCGGATAGCCGAAGAAGCGATTGACCCGCTCGACGATCTCGGGCGCGACATGCTGCATCATCGGCGCATGCGCGGAGGATACGGTCAGCGTCAGCACGCCGTTGGATCGCTCGCCCTGCGGGAAGCGGATCGATTCGGGCGCGGACACGCCGGCATAGCGACTGCCGACGATCTCGCCCCAGCGGCTGACGATCGACGCCTGCACGAAACCGAATCGGCGGAAGGCCGCGCGCCCGACATCGGGCAGCATCTCCGCGACCGCGCGCGCGGGGCCGCCGCGCGGGCGTTCCTCCGCGATCGGCGCCGGCGATTTGGGGGGGCGGCGTTCCTTCATTCGCCGTGTCATGCCATAGCCGCCCCATGTGCGTCGATACGGAACCCGCGCGTCTGCTGCTTGGCTGGTATGACCGCGCGGCGCGCGTCCTGCCCTGGCGCAGCCCGCCCGGCGCGCCGCCGCCCGACCCCTATCGCGTCTGGCTGTCGGAGATCATGCTGCAGCAGACGACGGTCGCGGCGGTGAAGCCCTATTTCGAGCGCTTCACGACGCGCTGGCCCGACGTCGCGGCGCTCGCCGCCGCCGACGATGCAGAGGTGATGAGCGCGTGGGCCGGGCTCGGCTATTATGCCCGCGCGCGCAATCTGCTCGCCTGCGCGCGCGCCGTCGCGGCGCGCGGCGGCTTTCCCGACGACGAGGCGGGCCTGCGCGCGCTTCCCGGCATCGGCGCCTATACCGCCGCCGCCGTCGCCGCGATCGCTTTCGGCCGCCGCGCCGTGGTGGTCGACGGCAATGTCGAACGCGTGACCGCAAGGCTCTTCGCCGTCGCCGATCCGATGCCCGGCGCGAAGCCCCGGCTCCGCGCGCTCGCCGACGCGATCACGCCCGCCGATCGCGCCGGCGATTTCGCGCAGGCGATGATGGATCTGGGGGCGACGATCTGCACGCCGCGCAACCCGGCCTGCGCGATCTGCCCGCTCGCCGCGCGTTGCGAAGGCCGCACCAAAGCCGCCGCCTATCCGGTCAAGCCGCCCAGGGCGAATCGCCCGCGCCGGCAGGGCATTGCGTGGTTCGCAGTCCGCGACAATGCCGTCCGCCTCGTCCGCCGCCCGGCCAGAGGCCTTCTCGGCGGGATGCGCGCCTTGCCCTCCGCCGGGTGGAGCAAGGGAGCGGACAGCGCCGCACCCGCCGCCGGAAACTGGATCGCCGCCGGGTTCGTGACACATGTGTTCACCCATTTCGCGCTCGATCTCGAAGTGCGCGTCGGCCGGATCGAAAGCGATTGCGATCCCTGGCCGGAAGGAGAATGGTGGCCGCTCGACAGGATCGGCGAGGCGGGGTTGCCGAGTCTGTTCGCCAAAGCGGCCGAACTGGCGATGAGGGAGGATGCGGATGTTCGATCAGCGGCTTGATCGCCGGCTTTTTCTGGGCGGCCTGTTCGGCGCCGCCGCGCTGTCCGCCGCCCCCGCCTTCGCGCGCGGCGCGAAACTGGCCGGCGTCCAGGCTCTGCTCGACAGCTATGCGCCGGTCAAATTGCCGGGCGTCGGCGGCGCGGTGGGCTTCGGCGGCGCCGCGCCCACCTTCCTCGCCGCGGGCGCCCTCGCGCGCGATAGCAAGACCCCGGTCGACGCCGACACGCTGTGGCGCGTCTATTCGATGACCAAGCCGATCACCGGCATGGCGGCGATGATCCTTGTCGAGGAAGGCAGACTGTCGCTCGATCAGGATATTGCCGATTTCATTCCGGGCTTCAAAAACCCGCGCGTCCTCGTCGATCCGGCGAAGGATCTGACGAGCCGGCCCGCCGCGCGCCCGATCACGGTGCGCAATCTGCTCACCCACACGGCGGGGCTCGGCTATACGATCGTCACCAAGGGGCCGCTGCTCGCCGAATATCAGCGCCTCGGGCTCAATCCCGCCGCCGCCAGCCGCAAGTCGCTGCCCGGCTTCCCCGATGTGCCGACCGCGCCCAGCCTCGCGGCGTTCGCCGATCGTCTCGCCACATTGCCGCTGATCGCCGATCCCGGCGCGAAATGGAGCTATTCAGTCGGGCTCGATCTGCTCGGCCGCGTGATCGAGGTCGCGTCGGCCATGCCCTTCGATCGCTTTCTCCAGACGCGCATCTTCGATCCGCTGGGGATGACGAGCACCTGGTTCCAGGTGCCGGCCAGCGCCCTGCCCCGCCT
>QFNN01000141.1 GCA_003240855.1 Sphingomonas sanxanigenens | reverse complement strand
CGGCCTCGCCATCTTCGGCCCCGGTATCGCCAACGGCATCGTCTCGGGTGGTCCCGCACTTGGCGCGGGCGCCGCGGCCGGAACCGCGCTTGCCGCCGGCGGGGCGCTCGTCGGTGGCGCAGCCGCCGCCCGTCTTGGGGTCGGGGCGGCTGCCGGCGTGATCGGCGGCGCTGCCAGAGGTGGTGCGTTCGCATCGGGTGCGGCGAGCAGCGCCTATGCGCTCGGCTCAGCTGGCAAGACCGGCGGAGCGGCGGTTGCGGGCGGTGCGGCGGGCGTTGGCCGAGCGACCGCAGGCGCGGCCATGTCGCCGCTTCGCAAGGCCGCAGCATCCCTAAAAGATAGCTATCGCTCGGGCGGCCGCGCGGCCGTGACCGCAACGGGCGGCACGATCTCGGGGGGCACGTCGTCGCCCGCGCCGTCGGCTGATGGGCCGCCCACCTGGGCAGCGAACATGAAACGCCGCCAGACCATGACCCACGGCGCCACCGTCGCCGCCCACACGCTGCGCTCCGGCGACGGTGGCGGCAGCGGTGCGTCCGTCGACCTCAGCCAGAAGGACTAACCGCCCATGTTCCGACGCCCAACCATCCGCTACGGCCAGACCCCCGAGCCGATCACACCCTATCAGCGCGCCGCCCAAGCCTGGGACGACAGGATCGGCTCGGCCCGCGTGCAGGCGAAGAACTGGCGGCTCGCCTTCTTCGGCGCGTTGGCGCTCTCGGGCGGACTTGCAGGGGGCCTCGTCTGGCAATCCGCGCGAGGCCATATCGTGCCGTGGGTCGTGCAGGTCGACAAGCTCGGCGAGGCACAAGCCGTCGCGCCTGCAGAGGCCGACTATCGTCCGACCGATCCGCAGATCGCGTTTCATCTCGCGCGCTTCATCGAGCAGGTGCGCAGCATCCCTGCCGATCCGATCATCGTCCGCCAGAATTGGCTTCGCGCCTACGACTTCACCACCGACAAAGGCGCGCTGTTCCTCAACGACTATGCACGGGCGAACGACCCCTTCGCTCAGATCGGCAAGGTCCAGGTCGCGGTGGACGTGTCGAGCGTGATCCGTGCTTCGCCCGACAGCTTCCGGGTGGCCTGGACCGAACGGCGCTATCAGGACGGCAGCCTTGCCGCCACCGAGCGCTGGTCGGCCATCCTCACCGTTGTTTTCGTGGCCCCGCGCACGCCCGACGCCCTGCGCAAGAACCCGCTCGGGGTCTTCGTCAACGCCCTCAACTGGTCAAAGGAGCTGTCGCAATGAGACGCCCAATGCTTCGTCGCGCCGCCTCGGCGGTCCTGCTCGCCACAACCTCCGTGCTCGCCGCTTGCGCCACCACGTCAGCCAAGCCGCCGGCCATAGCCTATGACAATCCGCCGCCGGCCGAGATCGCGGCCACTCCGGCGCCCGAGCCGCCCAAGCCGGTCGAGGTGGTGGCGATCCCCGAGCCGCTGCCGCTTCCCGGCCAGTTGAAGCCAGTCGGCGAAAGCCCGCGTCCGCCGGAATCCGCCGATCCGCGCAACCGTGTCGGCGCGGCTAACGCGGCTGCCCGCATGCAGCCGGTGCGCGACGGCTTCCTCAATGCGATCCAGCAATATCCGTGGACGGACGGTGCGCTCTATCAGGTCTATGCCGCGCCCGGCCAGGTGACGGACATCGCGCTTCAGGAAGGCGAGCAGCTCGTCGGGGCCGGGCCGGTTGCGGCGGGCGATACCGTGCGCTGGATCATCGGCGATACGACCAGCGGCGCGGGCGCGACAGCTCGGGTGCATATCCTCGTTAAACCAACCCGGCCCGACCTTTCGACCAACCTCGTCATCAACACCGACCGGCGCACCTATCATTTGGAACTGCGCGCGGGTGCAGCAACCTACATGGCGTCGGTGAGCTGGACCTATCCGCGAGATGCGCTGATCGCCTTGCAGGGCCGCAACGCTGCTGCCGCAGCCACCGTGCCGGTCGCGGCTGGCGTGGACCTGACAGCGCTCAATTTCCACTATCGGATCGATGGCGATCGTGCGCCGTGGCGGCCGGCCCGTGCGTTCGATGATGGTCGGCAGGTGTTTATCGAATTTCCGGCGGGGATCTCGCAGGGCGAGATGCCGCCGCTGTTCGTGACCGGTGCGGCCGGCGACGCCGAACTGGTCAATTACCGCGTGCAGGGCCGTTACATGGTTGTCGATCGCCTGTTCGCCGCCGCCGAGCTGCGCCTGGGCGACAAGCGCAGCGAGCAGCGCGTGCGGATCGTGCGCGACGATGGCCGGGAGCGGCGCTGATGAGCGATCCTTCCGACATTCCCGCCGCCGAAGCGGTCGCGGCTCCGGCCGACCGCCAGGCCTTCCAGCTCCGGGGCGATCCGCCGCGCGTCATGCGGCTTTCGCGAAAGGCGCTGGCTATGGTGGGCATCGCCGCCGGTCTCGGCATCGGCGGCTCGCTGATCTATGCCTTGCGGTCAGTCGGTCCGCACGAAGCGAAGGAACTCTACAACACCGACAGTCGCGCGGGCGAGGCGATCACATCCGGTCCCAAGGATTACGGCCAGGCTCCAAAGCTCGGGCCGCCGCTCCCGGGTGATCTCGGTCGTCCGATTGTGTCCGCGCAGCAGCGCGGGGAGGCTGTTCCCGTGCCGCCGATCGGCGCGCAAGCCGGTCAGCCCGATGCCGCCGCCCGAGCCGAGGAAGCAGCGCGCCAGCGCATCAGCCAAGAGCGTGACGCAGCGCGGACCAGTTCGGTCTTCCTGGGCGGCCGCACGGCCACCGTAGCCGGAGCGGCAGCGCAGCCCATCGCCGCCGTGCCATCGGACGCGCCGGCCCCCGCACAGCAGGCCGCCAGCCAGGGCGACCAGGCCGCAAAGCGGGCCTTCATGGCGCAGGCGTCCAACCAGCGCACGGTCAGCGTCGAGCGGCTGACCGCTCCGGCATCACCCAACATCGTCCAGGCTGGCAGTATCATCCCGGCCGCGCTCATCACCGGCATCCGGTCGGACCTTCCCGGCCAGATCACCGCTCAGGTGACGCAGAACGTCTATGACAGCATCACCGGCCGAATCCTGCTCATCCCGCAAGGCGCACGGCTGATCGGCGAATATGATAGTCAGATCACCGCCGGGCAGACCCGCGTGCTGCTCGCCTGGGATCGGCTGATCCTGCCGGATGGCCGCTCGATCGTTCTCGAACGCCAGCCAAGCGCTGATGCCGCCGGATATGCAGGCTTGCAGGATCGCGTCGACCAGCATTGGGGCAACATGCTCAAGGCCGCCGCGATCTCCACCCTGCTCGGCATCGGGGCCGAGATGACGACGAACAACAACAACTCGCTGGTGCAGGCGCTTCGCTACGGGACGCAGGATACCGTCAATCAGACAGGGCAGCAGATCGTGCGCCGCCAACTCGGCGTGCCGCCGACGCTCACCATCCGGCCGGGCTATCCCCTTCGCATTGTCATCACCCGCGATCTTGTCCTCGAACCCATCGGAGGAACGCGATGACCAAGTTGAAGCTGGGGCCGCTGGCCGACGACAGGCCGATCAAGCTCACGATAGAGTTGCCGGCTGCCGTGCATCGTGACTTGCAAGCCTATGCCGCGGCGCTGGCGGCCGAGACAGGCGGCTCGCCTGCCGCACCCGAAAAGCTGATCGGGCCGATGGTCACGCGGTTCATGGACACAGATCGCGGTTTTCGGCGGCGGCGCGCAAAAAGCGATTGAAGCTTGCGGGCCTCAGTGGCCCATGAATTTCTTGAAGCGATCCCGACCCTCGGCTTCCGTCACCGCCTGCTGGGCGTTGGCGCATTCGTCGCCGCGCACCGAGCCGTCTCGGCATCCGGCGACCACGCGCCGCGCTTCATCGAGGTTGGCGGTGAAATACTGCATCCCACGCGCCGCCCCTGGTTCGGCGATCACGGGGGCAGGACTGACGGCCATCGCCGACGTGGCAGGCGGCATGATGATCGGACGCAGCACGAATCCCGCGCCAAATCCGATGGCGAGCATGGCGAGAGCGACGATGAATATCTTTCCTTGCATCATGATGTTTAGCTCCCAAGCGAATATTATTCCGCCGGATTCTCCGAGATGTTGAAGGATAGCGCGTAGCGGGTCTTTATGAAATGGAGGAAGCGCCGAAGTGCGGGATTACTATTGTCGTCGTGCCAGTATCCCGAATATCCGATCAGCATCGGCCCTTGCTCGGCATGAACGGGCCGATAAACCACGTCGGGATAGCGCGCCCCGGTGCTACCTTCGCAGACAATGGTGAGGCCAAGTCCATCGCCTAGCAGGTTCAAGATTGTCTCGCGGCTGCATTGGTGCATTCTGACGTTTGCTTGCATTCCTAAGACGGACAAGCGGCCGAGTAGCATGTGGCGGATTTCCGGGCCGGGGTCCGTTGCGGGGAGAAGAAAACGCTCACCGCGCAGATCGGTCCAATGCACTGTCTCGCGTTCGGCCAAGGGATGGCTGGCAGGTAATGCGACCAGTACGCGCTCGCTCCAGAACGGCTCACGTCGATAGCCGTCGTGGTCCGCTTCCCCCGCCAGAATGGCGATATCTATCTCCCCAATATCAAGGCCAGCAAGCAGGACGGCTCGTTCTGCTTCTACTCCATCCAAGTCGACGTCTGGATGAGCACCGCGCCAGCCAATCACAGTGGCCCGCAGATTACCGGCCGACAATGAACAATAATGTCCGATCATCAACCCGCCAGCGCGACCCTGACCAGCGGCGCGCGTCACGGCGATCAGTTTATCTGCACCAGCGACCATCGGCCTGGCGCCCCGAATAAAGTCTTTTCCTGCGATGGTTGCGCTAACTCCCGAGCGAGACCGCTCAAAAATCTGGACTCCGATTACTCGCTCTAACCTGGCGACGTTTCGACTCAGCGTGGATTGTTCCACGCCCAATGCCCGCGCTGCTTTGTAGAAGCTACCATGATCGGCGGCGGCGATGGCATGGCGGAGCAGGCGGATATCGAAGGGCATTCATTTGCTGCCAGATTCGATAATATTGGGGCGAGGACATATCTCCAGATATCTCCCCGCCCCGCTCGCCAGCGGTTTGTTCTTATTGCTAGCGAGCCCTGACCGTCCAGCTTTCCTCTGGGGGCGAGGAGATGGCAATAGGCGGTCGGTCAATGTTTCGATGTGGTTTAGACGATCAGCGCGCATTTCAGTGCTTTCGTAGCTCATCAATGCTTTTATGAGTGTCCGGCGTGGGGGCAGCCATTTTGCGTTTCCCGCGCAGCACATCGATTTCATCCTGCCGGCGTCGCAGATAATATTCGCGCGCTGTGACATAGGGTTGTGCCTGTGCTCGTTGCTCGCGAAGATCTGCGTCAAACCGGATGCGCCGGTCGAGCGCCCGCGGCACACCGGTCCCTGCGCTGTAGGCCAATCGGTTAAACGGAACGCCGATGGCGGTGGGCAGCACCATGCGATCCATCAGGCCGCCAATCAGGTCCCGGACTGTCGTCGGCCCAACCACTGGCAAAAACAGAAATGCTCCGGGCTTCACGCCATAGAATCCGAAGCTATCGGCGAACCCATTGGGACGATGCGGGAGGCGGAACGGTTTTCGCTTGGCAATATCGAATAGGCCCGCCGCGCCAAGCGTCGTGTTGACCGCGAAGCGGCCGACGGTCTCGGCGGCCTTGCCGACCTTGTGCTGGATCAGGAAATTCAAAAAAACGACAGGTTCGTCGAGATTGGCGAACGCGTTGTGCAGGCCATCACGTATTGGTCCAGGGACGATATGCCGATAGCCCATGGCCACTGGCGCCACCACGGCATGATCGACAGACTGCGTGATTTCAAACGACTTGAGGTTGGCTGGTTCCAGCGGGTCGACGTGGGCTGAGCGCGACGAGGCTGTGACGACAATTGTGTCTTTTGCGTCCGCTGTACCATTCTGGCTTGATGCGTCCTGGCTTGCTGGGCCTTCTTGCTCAACGGGAGACTGTGGGGCCGATGGCGCCAGTTCGAACGCCGGTGGCGTGATGGCGGGCCGTGTCGCGTCTGATGCGGGGCGCGCTACGGCCGAATTTGGCTGCGCCGGCACCGACGCGACTTGATCTGGTCCGA
The DNA here is from genome assembly GCA_003240855.1 of Sphingomonas sanxanigenens. Taxonomy (GTDB): domain Bacteria; phylum Pseudomonadota; class Alphaproteobacteria; order Sphingomonadales; family Sphingomonadaceae; genus Sphingomonas_L; species Sphingomonas_L sanxanigenens_A. The sequence continues at coordinate 207 of QFNN01000141.1, read as the reverse complement.
GAAATGGCGGCGGTGAAGAAACTTCGCTCGCGACCGAGGCAAGGAGCAAGCACAGCATCTTATCTTTTCTCCTCGTCCGGCGCCCAGATGCTGTGTGAATCGATCTGAAGCTTCAGGAGCGCCCGGTCGGCTTCCGACCGGGCATCAATTTCCAGGCGGTGCGCCTCCTGCGCCTGCCGCCGGACATAAAGAAGATCGGTCAGATAG
>QFNN01000010.1 GCA_003240855.1 Sphingomonas sanxanigenens | reverse complement strand
TCCGCTCGTCCGTCAGCCAATACAGGTCGCTCAAATCCAGTCTCCTTGCGGAGCATGAATCAGATCGCAACGCCCATATCAATGGGTCCTGACCCTAGGGTCCTGCGAAGTCCCATAGACGACTTCGACCCAAGGATTTCCATCCTGATCGGCGAAGGCCTGTCGAATCAGACCGGGATGCGGCTCTGGGCCTGGGATGCCGGGATCCTCCACATAAGGAAACCGGCACCATACTATATCATATGGCGCCGGCGCGGTTGACAGAGGATAGTAGGTGGCCGGCAACTACCAGCCCGGCTCACTAATCGGCGTGAGCTTGAAGCCGTCCGGCTTGCCGGCGTCGACCTGGCCTTGAAGGGCCGCGAGATAATCGTCGCTAATTTCCGACTGATATGGCGGCTGCACGCGGATTACCGTTTTCTCGGGTTTATGCGCCGCTACCTCCCGATATTTACGTGCTGACATGGCGATCTGCCCATTTTGCGGTGAGAGTGTCACCTGTGTGTTACTCATATCATACGGCCATCGCTTGAACAGCCGGTTAATCGAAGCCAAAAAAATGCGGCCCGCATCAAACGTGCGACCCGCCCTCTCGGCTCCCGAAAAATATCTTGTTATTGGCCTACCCCCATTTGCAGGGCGGTATGCGCGGATTGTCCAGCGATGGTCAAGGGTGCTAACATCGCCTAGCTCACGGTGCGTCTCATATATGGACTTTGCATCCAACTTCAACACACATCCTTCAAGGTTCGCAACCGCCAGAACTCGGCCTCCGCGATTTACCCGCTCGGCTAAGAACAGCTTCTCCTTCGCTTTATATCGGTTCTATAACGCGACCCGCTGCTTTCTTCGCACTTACACCCCTCCACCGCATGCACCCGCGCCAGCGGCTGCATCGGCATCGCGACAAGGCTGACCTCGACGAGGTCGAGCGCGGTCAGCTCGCGCGGGCGGCTGCCCCGCGCGCCTTTCACCCGATAGCCGAAGGACAGCCCCGTCACCGCGCCCGCGCGCAGCGCCTCGGCCGCCGGGGCGTCGTCGGGCAGGTCGCCGATCACGCGCAGCCCGCGCCGGTCCTCGGCGATCATCGCGATCCGGCCGATCGGCTCGCCCGGCCGGTGCTGCCACAGCAGGGGCACCTCGCGCGACGCCCCGGCGAAGGCGCCCCGCCGCACCACGTCGCCCCCGCGATCCTCGACATCGAAGATCGCCGCATAGCCCGCAAACCTCATTTGATCGTCTCCCCCAGCCCCGTCCTCACCGCGATCCCGATCAGCAGCAGCGCGAGCATCAGCTTTACCGCCCAGCCCACCGCCGCGCGCAGCGCCGATTTCTTCGCCTCGCGCCACGCGCCGAGCAGCTCGCGCAACTGCATGATGTCGCCGCTCGCCCCCGCATCGGCGAGCCCCAGCGAGGCGAGCGCCCGCGCCGCGCCCCGTTCGCTCGCCTCCTCGGCCAGCGCGCGCAGCGTGCCCAGATCGGCGCCGCGCACCTCGGCCTGGCGCATCAGGTGCGCCAGCACGTCGCCCTCACTCATGGTCGAACCCCAGCATCTCGCGCTTCTCGTCGCGCGTCACGAAATCGGCGGCGGTCAGTACGCGCCACAGCCGCTCGCGCTCCTCCGAAAGCGCGGGGATGAGGTCCAGGTCGATCTCGATCCGCAGCCCCGGCCACCAGGCCGATAGGGCGCGCGCCAGCGATCCCAATATCTTGCCGCCCAGCGGCAGGATCGTCTCGCGCCAAAGGGCGCGGTTGGCCTCGCGATAATTAGCGTAGGTCGCGTCCCCCGGCAGGCCGAGGAGGATGGGCGGCACGCCAAAGGCCAGCGCGATCTCGCGCGCCGCCATCTGCTTCAGTGCGATGAAGTCCATGTCCGCCGGGCTCATGCTCAGCGTCTGCCAGCGCAGCCCGCCTTCCAGCAGCATCGGCCGCCCGGCGTTGCGCGCGCCGGCGAAGCAGGCGTCCATCTCGGCGCGCAGCCGGTCGAACTGTTCGGCCGACAGCGTCGCGCCTTTCTCCCCCGGCTCATAGACCATCGCGCCCGAAGGCCGCGCCGCATTGTCGAGCAGCGCCTTGTTCCACCGCGTCGCGGCGTTGTGGATCGCGACCGCGCCCGCCGCCGCGCCCAGCGACCCCAGCCCATAATGGTCGTCGAGCGGGTTGAAGCCGCGCACATGCGCCAGCGCCGGCCGGCCCGCCGCATCCTCCGCCGCGATGCGCTGGGTCAGCGCGCCGGCGCGGTACACATAAGCGGCGGGCCAACCGCGCGCGTCCTGCGCGATGCTCACGCGCTCGGGCCTCAGCGCGAACAGCTCGGCGGGCCGCCCCGCGCCGTCGGGCAGGATCTGCAGAAAGGCGTTGCCGTGGAGCAGCACATGGCTCGCCGCCGCCTCGAGCAGGGCGGGGCCGATCAGGCTCACCGCCTCGGCCTCGCTGCCGATCACCACCGCCTGCGCCAGACCTTCGGCGACCAGCCGCACCGCGCGCTGCGCCACCGGATTGCGCAGATAGGCCGCGCGCACCCGCGTTTCGTAGCTTGCAGGCCAGTCCTCGATCTCGCCTGCGACGGCGCCTGCAAACCCACGCGCAAAAGCAGGCCGCGCAGCACCCTGCGCGGCCTTCCGGCCGAACCATCTCATCCGCTTATCCTCTTCGTTGGTGAGCGGGCCGGCCCCGCACCTGATCCAGCCTGCCGGATCAGGCAAACACCGGCGCTACCAGCTCATATCGGCCAGCAGCCCGGCATAGACCTCGATCCCGTCCCACAGATTGCCCAGCCGCAGATTCTCGTTCCGCGCATGCTGGTTGTCGTCATAATTGGCGATGCTCACGCCCACCATCGGCACCTTGAGCTGGTCGACCACCTCGGCAATGCCCGAACTCGCGCCGACGATCGGCAGGCGGATCACCGGATAGCCCACCGTCCGCCCGATCGAGGCGGCGACGGCGCTTGCCGCCGGCCCTTCCATCGGCGTCTCGGTCGCGATCGAGCTGCCGTCGTCCCAGTCGATCTTCACGATCTTCGGATGCGCCAGCCGCGCCGCCGCATCGGGCGTCTCGTGCACAACCGTCCAGCCGATCGTTCCCAGATAATCCTCGATCAGCGTGCGCACGCGCGCCGGCGTCTCGCCCGGCGCCAGGCGGATGTCGACCGAGGCATTGGCTTCGGTCGCGATCGCGTTCGCCGCATTGGGGCCGTCGTCGCCGGCATGGATCGCGCGGACGTTGAGCGTCGGCGACAGATAGCCCTCGGCCAGCCGCTTCGGCCCGACATTGCGTCCCAGCGCCAGCGCCTTCTTCAGATCGTCCTCGACCGGCGGCATCGCGGCCAGCGCCGCCTTGTCCGCCGCCGACACCGGCTTCACATCCTCATAGAATCCCGTCACCTTGATGTGCCCGTCATCGTCGCGCAGGCTCATCACCAGATCGGCGATCATCACCGCCGGGCTCGGCGCCCAGCTCCCATAATGGCCGTCGTGAAGCGGCTTGTTGGGGCCATAGACGGTCATGCGGAAACCGGTGATCCCGCGATTGCCGAAATTGATCATCTGCTTGCCCGACTGGTGCATCGGCCCGTCGCCCATGATGAGCAGGTCGGATTTGAGCAGCGCGCTGTTCTGCCGCACGATCTCGGCGAAGTGCGGCGATCCCTGCTCCTCCTCGCCTTCGTAAAGCAGCTTGATGTTGATCGTCGGCTTGATCCCCCTGGCCTTCAGCGCGTCCAGCGCGCTCAGCATCGTCTGGATCGATCCCTTGTCGTCGCCCGCCGATCGCGCATAGATGCGCCAGTCGGGGTTGAGCGGCCCGCTCGCCCCTTTCCAGTCGACCGCCTTCGCCACATCGCCCGATCCCTCGCGCACCGTCGGCTCGAAGGGCGGATTGAGCCAGCCCTTCTGCGCGATCGGCTGCCCGTCATAATGGGCGTAGAACAGCACGGTGCGTTTCGCCCCCGGCGCCTTCATCTCGGCATAGAGCGAAGGCGGCGTCCCCGGCGCCGCGCGCAGCAACTGCGTCGCAAAGCCGCGCTTCTGCAGCTCGGCCGACAGGAAATCGGCGTTCTTCTCGACATCGCCCAGCGTCGTCGCGACATTGGGCAGCGACAGCAGGGTCGAGAATTGCGCGACGATCGCCTTCTCGTTCGCCTCGCGCCACCCGCGCACCGCCTTCGCGGGAGAAGCCGCCTCGGCCACGCCTCCCGCAACCAGCGCCAGTCCCGCCACGCCCACCGAAAAATGCCGCAATTTCATCGCCGGTCCCCTGCTTGATCATCCAAAAGGATAGGCGAGCGCTCGAACGAAAGAAAAGCTTAAATCGAGCATCCGGCAAATGTCGCTCGATCGGTTTTCAGTTCCGCGAACCCTTTGATAGGCTTGCGCTCGATGTCGCAACGATCTGCCTCCGTCGCCGCCGCTTTCGCTCTTTCGGCTTGCGCCGGCGTGCCCAGCGCGCCGCCATTCGTGGTGCATGTTCGCAATACGCCTGAAACCTGCGTCATTATTGTCGGCAACCGTCAGATCCCGACCGACGAATTTCGCGATCTTGCCAGAAAGGAAGCGCGGAAAGGCAGAGCAGCGTCGATCATCGCGGATACGACCGTGGCCTTCCGATGCGTCGGCGGCGTAATCTTTACTCTCCAGCAGGCCGGCTTCGAAAAGGTCGCATTCATCTCCGAGCCGCCGGGCCCTCCCTAGGGCTGACCCGATCGAACTGCTGCGCCCGCCTCGCACGAACACCGCGCCGGCAAGGAGATTGTAAGAAGCCCCCGCTCGTGCGAGGCTCAGCCATGGCTGCCGGATTGTCCCAGACACTTCGCGGATCGCGCGTTCGGCTGGCACTGGGAATCGCCATCGCCGTCAGCCCGCTTTTTCTCATTTCCATCTATCTCTGGCTGACCCGAAAGCTCTTCCATATCGTCGATTATCCCGACTTTATGGCAATCGGCCTTTGCACGATGGTCGGATTGTACGGCATCTGGCTTTTGCCGACGTCGAAACTGGCTCGATCGTTTCTCCTGCCGGCTTACGGCTTTTGCTCGGCGATTTTTCTCGCCTTCTGGTGCTTCGCCTTCGTTTGCGGGCTGCTCGGCGACTGCCCGTAGCGGACCGCGTCGACAACAGCCTGTCCTCACAACATCCTTACCCCCACATGCCCCGCCTGCGGACCGAGCATCAGTTCGCTCATCGCCCATACCAGCGCGTCGGCGCGATCGGGGGATCGCCCTGGACCGGCATAGCCGCCGCCCGCGATCAGCCCGCACAATTGATCCTCCAGCTCGGGGAAAGCCCCGACATGGAAGGCGCGCCCCGCATCGTAGAGCGCAGAGACCGGCTCCGCCCGCGCCGCCTTCCCGCGTGAGGCGTGGACGAGCCTGACGGGCAGGTTCGCCGCCACCGCGCGCAGCACGCTTTCCACCATCGCCCCGCCATTATTGGCCTCGGCGATCACCCGGTCGGCACCCGCCCGCGCCGCGCACGCCGCCACGGCGCGCGCCCAGCCCTCAGGCGCCTGCGCCTCGACGCTCGCATCCTCGATCACATAGGCGAAGCCGTCGTCGCCCAGCGCCACCGCCACGATCCCGCAGGCGTCGCCTCCGGTCCCCGCCGGCGGATCGACGCCCACCACCACGCGCCGCACCGCGCCCATCCGCCGCACGCGCCGCGCCTCGATCGTCGCGCGGCTCCACAGCGCGCCCTCGGCCTCCTCGATCAGTTCGCCGTCCAGCTCCTGCCGCCCCAGCCGCGTTCCGCCATAAAGCTCGTCCATCGCGGCGATGAATGACGGCGGCAGGTTGGCGCGATTGTCGCGCGTCCGCCCGCCGGTCATCATCACCCCCGGTTCGGCGATCAGCCGGCGGATGATCGCCGCCGGGCGCGGCGTCGTCGTCGCCACCACGCGCGGCCAGCGTCCGCTGCGCAGCCCCAGCATCAGATTGTCCCATGCCTCGATCGCGTGAGGCCATTTGGCGATCTCGTCGGCCCAGGCGGCGCTGTGCTGCGGCCCGCGCAGCGTATCGGGCTCCGCCGCCGAATAGACGAAGGCCTGCGCGCCATTGGGCCAGTGCAATTGCCCGATCGATGGCTTCCAGTCGGGCCGTTCGTCCGCAGGCGCAATCGCCAGCAGCCCGCTGTCGCCCTCGATCATCACGCGCCGCGCCTCGCCCGCCGTCGCCGCGACCAGCGCAATGCGCGCGCGCGCCCCCTGCCGCGCCTGATCGCGCACCCATTCGGCCCCCGCGCGCGTCTTGCCGAAACCGCGCCCGGCCATCATCAGCCAGACCGTCCACCGCCCCTGTGGCGCGATCTGGCCGCCGCGCGCCCACAGGCTCCAGTCATGCTCGATCGTGCGCAGCTCGGCGCTGCTCATGCCCCGGATCATCGCGGGCAGGAAATCCGCATGGGGCTGGAAAAGATGCCGCTCGACCCACGATTCGTCAGACGACGGGAGGTTGCGAGCCATCGCCGCTCTCCTCCGCCGCGCCTGCCTGGCGCTGAAGCCCGGCCAGCGCCTGCCGCCCCGCCAGATTCTCCTGCATCCGCTCGACCCGCAGGATCAGCCGCGCCCGGATCTCCGCATCCGCCTCGTCGCGCGCAGCGCCTGCGCCGCGCCGCGCCCGCAATTCCATCACCGTCGCGCGATGCTGCGCCATCAGTTGCAGCGCCATGCTTTCGGAAAAGACGCGCTCGCGCCCCACGCGCTTGCCCTGATGCCACACGGGCTTGCTCACGCCCTTGGTCGCGCGGCGGATCAGCGCCAGTTCCAGTTCCTCATAGGCGGCGATCATCGCCTCCTCCCATGCCCCGGCGAAACCCGCGTCGCGCTTCTTGAGCATCCGCGCCGACGCCGGCGACATCGCCGCCGCCCGCGCCGATGCGGTGACGTTCAGCGTGGTCGCCAGCGTCGCCAGAAATGTCTCGCGCTTGTCCTCGGTCCATTCGTTCGCGCGCGGCGGCCGCGCCTGTGTGTCGCGCGGCCGCCGCACCGCCGCCGTCCGCGCTGGCCCCCCGCTGCTCCGTTTCGTCATCCCACTCTCCCGATACCGCGCCGCCTGACCATCCCATCCGCCGCCGGCATCCCCGCGCAGGCGGGGATCCATGAACATCTCGGTCGCAAGGTCGCACGTCGAAACCTCGACGGAACTGGTTCGCGCGGAGATGCGAAGGAAAAACGGCAGCACCAACCGAACCGCGCCTCAAACTCCGCGTCTCCGCGTCTCCGCGCGAACCCCATTCCACGCCCAGTCATTGCGAGCACAGCGAAGCAATCCAGACCAAAGCCCGAAAGCCCCTGGATTGCTTCGCTATGCTCGCAATGACGAAAAGCGGGCGGCGTCCCTTCAAAGGACCGCCCGGCCCGACTCACAATTCTTCAGCGTGCTGACCTTGTGCCAGATCAGCGTTGCGATGTCAAGGTATTTTTACCGATTTGGTTATTCGGTCAGATGCAGCATCTTCCGGTTGGCCGCGATGATCGGCGCTATGCTGGGCCGCGCATTCATGCTGGTGAAGAAATGCGCCAGCTTCGGCCGCGCCGGATCGTCGATCGCGACGCCGCAATAGCTGGCGTTCTGCAGGGGGCAGATCACGGCGATGTCGGCAATGGTCAGCCGATCCTCGATCAGATGGCCCGATTCGGGCATCACCGATTCGATATAGTCGAGCACCGGGGGCAGCGTTTCGGTCCGCGCCTTGTCCGCCGCCGCCATATCCGGTTCGCGCCCCACCATCCGCGCGACGAACATGTTGAAAAAGATGGGCAGCGTGGCGCCGATCAGGATCGTGTCGCCAAACTCCTCATACCAGATGGTCCGCGCCCGCGCGCGCGGTTCGGCGGGAAGCAACGGCGTCTCCGGATGCAGCGCTTCCCAATAGGTCAGGATCGCGGTCGAATCGCAGATATCGAAGTCGCCGTCGCTGAGCGCGGGGATCTTGCCAAAGGGGCTGGCCGCGCAGAAACCCGGGTCGTCGGCGCCCGGGGGCAATTGCTTATGCTCGAAGGCGATTCCCTTTTCCGCCCCCGCGATCATCGTCTTGCGGACGAATGGCGACAATGACGAGCCATAGAGAATCATTCGGCCTTCTCCTTATTCGGCGGCAGCCGCTTCGGCCTCCCGCTCTTTCTTGCGCTTGCGTTCGGTAAACCAGATCGCGATCAGCGTGAACTCGTAGAGCGCGACCAGCGGCGCGGCGAGCAGCAGTTGCGAAAAGACGTCGGGGGGCGTCAGCACCGCGGCCGCCGCGACCACTCCGACGATCGCATAGCGCCGCCCCGCGCGCAGTTGCTTGAGCGTCACGATCCCCGCGCGCTCCAGCAGCATCAGCAGCACCGGCAGCAGAAAGGCCACGCCAAAGCCGAAGATGAATTTCGTCACGAAATCCAGATAGTTACCGACACCCGGCAACGCCTCCTGCGTCACCCCGCCGATATTTCCCTGATAACCGAGCAAAAATTTCAGCGCGACCGGCATCGCGAAATAATAGGCCAGCGCCGCGCCCATGATGAACAGCACCGGCGTCAGAATCAGGAAAGGCAGGAAGGCCCGCTTTTCCTTGGCGTAGAGCCCCGGCGCGATGAACTGCCACAACTGGCTGGCGATCACCGGAAAGGCGACCATCAGCGCCGCGAAGAACGCGACCTTCACATTGACGAAGAAGGCCTCGAAGATGTTCGTGTAGATCAGCTTGCCCTGTCCCGCCTTCAACAGCGGCTGGACGAGGAAGGCGAAGATCGGCTTGGCGTAATAATAGCACCCGGCGAAAGCGACCCCGATCGCCAGCAGCGACCAGAGCAGCCGGCGGCGAAGCTCGATCAGATGGTCGAGCAGCGGCGCAGTGGTCTCGTCGAGATCCTTCATCGCGGCGCCTCGCCCGACGCCGGCGGCTGCGTTTCCGGCGCGACGGCCTCCGCCGCCGGCGCTTCGGGCTGGGGCAGCGCGGCCATCACCGGCGGCGCTTCGCCAGAAGCGGCATGCTCGCGCATGATCCGCTCATTCTCTTCAGCCCACTTCTTTTCCATCTCGGCCAGTTCGGCCTCACGGATCATCGAGTCGAGCCCGCTGCGGAAATGGCGCGCCATGCCGCGCGCCTTGCCGATCCACTTGCCAAGCTGGTGGAGCGCGCGCGGCAAATCCTTCGGCCCGATCACCAGAAGGGCGACCACCGCGATCACCAGCAATTCTGTCGGCGCGACGTCCAGCATCAGCTCACTTCACTCGTCGCGGACGGCGATCAATTCTGCCGCGTTTCTTCCGGCTGCGGCGCGCGCTGCGCCTCGACGGTGCGCGGCGCTGCGTCGACCGTATCGATTCGCACCTGCGGTTTCGGCGATTCGTCCTCTTCGGCGAGGCCCTTTTTAAAGCTCTTCAAACCCTTGGCGACGTCGCCCATCATGTCGGAAAAGCGACCTTTCCCGAACAACAGGAGCACCACGATACCTAAAACCAGCCAATGCCAGAGGCTGAAACCACCCATGATCATTCTCCCGGGGACGTTGCGCCCCCTCTAGTCGGTCTCGTCGTCGCTTTCCAGTTGAACCGCACTCATCGCGAGATCGACCGGATCCAGCAGACCCGCAGCCCTCAGATCGTCGATTCCAGGCAGGTCGCGGCGCGAGGACAAGCCGAAATGTACCAGAAAATCGGGCGTGGTGGCATAAGTGAGCGGCCGCCCCGGCGCCTCGCGCCGCCCGGCGGGCCGCACCCATCCCGCTTCCATCAGCACGTCGAGCGTACCCTTGGAAATCTGCACGCCCCGAATCGCTTCGATCTCGGCGCGGCTCACCGGCTCGTGATAGGCGATGATCGCCAGCGTCTCGATGCCGGCGCGGCTCAGCTTGCGCGGCTCCTCGCGCTCGCGCCGCAGGATCTGGGCCAGGTCGGGGGCGGTCTGGAACTGCCAGCGCCCGCCGCGCTCGACCAGCTCGATGCCGCGCCCTTCATAATCCTCGCGCAGCCGCGTCAGCACTGCGCCCACCTCGAAATCGCCGGCATGGGCCTTGATGTCGGCGATGGTCAGCGGCTCGGCGGCGGCGAACAGCACCGCTTCCACCGCGCGCATCAGGTCGTCCGCCTCCCTCATCCCGCCGCTTTCAGATAAAGCGGGGCGAAGGCCGCATCCTGCTTCAGCGTCACGCGCCCCTGCCGCGCCAGTTCGAGCGCTGCGAGGAAGCTCGACGCCAGCGCCGACCGGCGATAATCCTCATCGGCCGCCACGGGCAGAAACGCCTCGATCCGCGTCCATTCGATCCGCTCGCCCAGCATCGCCATAACCCGGTCGAGCGCCGCATCCAGCGTCATCACCGGTCGCCGCTCGACCCGGTGCATCACCGGCCGCCGCCGCGCCTCGACCACGCCATAGGCCGCAATCAGCTCGTAGAGATCGGCGACCCATGCCGATTTGCGCACCGTGCGCAGCCCCTCAGGCGCACCACGGGTAAAGACGTCGCGCCCTACCCGGTCGCGCCCCATCAGCCGGGCGCCCGCTTCGCGCATCGCGTCGAGGCGCTGGAGGCGGAGTTGCAGGCGCAACGCCAGCTCCTCCGGGCTCGGATCGACCGTCGGATCCTTGGGGAGCAACAGGCAGGATTTGAGATAGGCGAGCCACGCCGCCATCACCAGATAATCGGCCGCAATTTCCAGCCGTAGCGCGCGCGCATCCTCGATATAGGCGAGATAGCCCTCGACGAGTTGCAGGATCGAAATCTGCCGCAGATCCACTTTCTGCGACCGGGCAAGCGCCAGCAACAGGTCGAGCGGGCCTTCCCACCCGTCAATCTCGATCCTCAGCGCCTCCGCGGGCGCTGCGATGATGTCGGCGTCGTCAAACTCCACGGCGCCGACTGTAGTCACGACTCCCCGTCCCGATCCAGCGCCACGATCGTCGTGGCCAGTCGCTCCACCTCGGCGCGATCATGGCTGACATAGAGGATCGGGAGCCCAAGCGTATCGCGCACGCGCTCGATCACGCGCATCACATCCTCGCGCCGCGCCCTGTCGAGCGATGCGAGCGGCTCGTCCATCAGCAGGAAGCGCGGCGCCGAGAGCAGCGCTCGCCCGATCGCCACACGCTGCGCCTCCCCACCCGACAGGTTGCGCGGCCGCCGGTGGATCAGAGCGCCAATGCCGAGGAAATCGACCACCTCATCGAACCCGATCCAGCGTTCCGCCTCGGCCGCCAGCCGCTCGCCAAACCGCAGATTGCCCGCCACGCTCATATGCGGGAACAGGCGGGCGTCCTGGAAAACGTAACCCGCGCGCCGACGCTGCGGGGGCAAGTCGGTCGTCTCGTCGAACAGGGTTACGCCGCCAACGCGGATAAGCCCCGCGTCTGGCTTCAGCAGCCCGGCGACCATGTTGAGGACGCTCGTCTTGCCCGCGCCCGAGGGACCGAACAGCGCAGTCAGCCCCGGCCCGCTCGCAAAGCGCGCCACGACATGCGCGCGCCCCGCGAAATCGCGGGCGACGTCGACCTCAAAGGACATGCCGCCCCCCGCCCGCACCAATCCGCCGCGCCAGCAGTTCGGACGCGATCAGCGCCGCCAGCGACAGCATCACCGATAGCGCCGCCAGCCGCAGGACAGCGCCTTCGCCCCCCGGCGTCTGCAGTGCGGCGTAAATGGCGAGCGGCAGCGTCTCGGTCTCGCCCGGAATGTTCGACACGAAGGTGATCGTCGCGCCAAACTCGCCGATCGATCGCGCGAAGCCCAGCACCAGCCCCGCCAGCACGCCGGGCAACGACAATGGCAACGTGATGCTGGCGAAAGCGCGGATCGGCCCCGCCCCCAGCGTCCGCGCCGCATCCTCCAGCCTGTGGTCGACCGCCTCGATCGACAGGCGCATCGCACGCACCATCAGCGGCAGCGCCATCACCGCCGCCGCGATCGCCGCCCCCGTCCAGCGGAACATCACGCTGACGCCGAACCAGCTTTCCAGCCAGCCGCCGATCGGCCCCTGGCGCCCAAAGGCGATCAGGAGGACCCAGCCCGTCACCACCGGCGGTACCACCAGCGGCAGATGCACGAGCGCGTCGATCAGCAGCTTCCCCGGAAAGCGCCCACGCGCCAGCAGCAGCGCGATCAGGAAGGCGATGGGTAAAGCGGCGACCACAGCGACGATACCGACCTTCAGCGACAGGCCGATAATTCCCCATTCCTCAGCGGAAAGCCTCACCGGACGGAGAATCCGTAGCGCTGGAATATCGCCCGCCCGCGCGGCGACAGCAGGAAGCGGCGAAAACCCTCGGCTTCCGGATTGCGTGACGAGGCGATGATCGCCATCGGATAGGTGATCGGCGCATGGCTACCCGACGGAAAAAGTCCGACGACACGAACCTTCGCTGATGCCCTTGCGTCGGTTTCATAGACGATGCCGAGCGGCGTCGCGCCTCGTTCGACCAGCGCCAGCGCCGCGCGCACATTTTCCGCATGCGCTACGCGATTGGCGACCGAGGGCCACACGCCGAGCGCCGTCAACGCCGCCTTGCCATATCTGCCCGCCGGCACGGCTGCGGGATCGGCCATCGCCAGCCGCCCGTCGCCCAGCGCGCGCGCGATGGGGAAGCCGCGCGCTATCCGCAGCGCCACGCGCGATCCCGCAGGCGCGATCAACGCCAGCCGGTTGCCGAGAAAGTCGGAGCGGCTGCCGGGGCGGATCAACTGCTCGCGCTGGAGCACGTCCATCCATTCGACATCGGCCGAGACGAACAGGTCGGCAGGCGCGCCGGCCTCGATCTGCCGCGCCAGCGCCGATGAGGCCGCGAAGGAAATTACCGGCCGAGCGCGCCCGGCGGCGGCCCAGGCATCCGCCGCCGCGTTCATCGATTCCTGCAGGCTCGCCGCCGCCAGCACCAGCGGGCCGCGCTTCTGCGCTTCGGCCGGCGCTGTCAGCGCCAGCACGGCGGCAATCCACAGGAACAGCGGGCGCATCATATTCATCGGTGCATAAAGGCCGACAGCATCACCGGCCGCAAGCCCCTTCGCCCGATGGCTGCCCGCCTCCCCGCGATGCGTGCGGAGCAGGCCTTAATCCTCGGGAGCGATCGTCACTCTGAGGCCGTCAAGCGCGGGGCCGAATTCGATCTGGCAACCAAGCCGCGACGTGGCGTTGCGGAAGCTGGAACTGTCGAGCAGGTCGTTCTCGTCCTCGCTCATCGCCGGCAGCCTGTCGACGAAATCGGGGTCGACATGGACATGGCAGGTCGCGCAGGAACAACAGCCGCCGCACAGCGCGAGCAGCTCATCGAATCCGTTGTCGCGGATCACTTCCATCACCGACAGGCCGTCTTCGCCCTCGACGCTGTGTTCAGCTCCGTCGCGGGTGACGACGATCAGTTTCGACATTTGCGTTCCCCTTCCGTTCGCGCTACGCGATGCGCACGCAGACGCTATGTCGCGCGCCGAAGGGATGATCAAGCCGGATGGGTCTTTCCGCCGAACAGCTCAAACTTTCGCTTGATGCGCTGGCGGCGATCGAACCCGCCATGGCCGCCGCCGTCGCGCGCGTCGGCTATCCGGCCCCGCGCCTGCGCGAACGGGGGTATGAAACGCTGCTGCGCACGATCGTCGGCCAGCAGGTCAGCGTGGCCGCGGCCAACGCGGTCTGGGCGCGGCTGGATGCGGGCATCGGGGGCGCGGTCGATCCCGAAAAGCTGCTCGGCGCATCCGACGATACGTTGCGCGCAGCCGGCCTGTCGCGCCAGAAATCGGGCTATGCGCGCAGCCTCGCCGGGCTGGTCGCAGAGGGCGCACTCGATCTCGCCCACCTGCCGGAGGATGACGAGCAGGCGATCGCCGAGCTCGTCCGCATCAAGGGCATCGGCCGCTGGTCGGCTGAAATCTATCTTCTGTTCGCGGAAGGCCGGCCCGACATCTGGCCGGCGGGCGATCTCGCCGTGCAGATCGAGATCGGGCGCATCATGGGGCATAATGCGCGCCCAGACGAAAAGACGCTGCGCGCGATCGCCGAACCATGGCGCCCGCATCGCGGAGCAGCCGCCATTCTCGCCTGGCATCATTACAAGGCCGATATGGGCCTGCCCGTCTGAGGCTCCGATCCAGCGCAGTCTCGCGGAATCAGGATTGCGCTTGGCAACGGGCAGGCGCAAAGGCCCGCGCTTGGTTCCGGTAACAAGCCGGCCGTGTAAAGAGGATCGCCCTGTGCCAACCACCAAGACGCTCGTTCGCGCGTCGCTGTTCGCGTTCGCCGCTTTCGCCCCCCTGATCGCCGCCGCTCCCGCACACGCCGGCGCCTTCTATCTGCAGGAACAGTCGATCAAGGCCGCCGGGCGCGCCTTTTCCGGCGAAGTTTCCGAACGTGGCGTCCAGCAACTCTGGTGGAATCCGGCGGCGATCGGCGGGATCAGCGCGCCGCAGAGCTTTTTCGGCGTCGCCGCGGTCTTTCCGCACGCCAATGCGCGCAACGTCGATACGCAGGTGATCCGCCCGACCGTCACCATCCCCGGCCTCGGCGTCGTGCCCGGATCGACCACTTCGGTCGGCGGCCGGCAGAACGAGCACAACCCGGTCAACAAGGGCTTCCTGCCGACCGGCGGTTTCGCCATGCCGCTGAACGACCAATTCGCGATCGGCATCGTCTCGGCCGCGCCATTCGGCTTCACGAGCAATTACGCGGCGGATAGCTGGGCGCGCTACAGCGCGGACAAGACGCGCCTGCGCACATTCGATATCCAGCCCACCATCGCATTTTCACCGACGCCCAACATCAGCATCGGCGCGGGACCGAACATCGAATATGTCCGCGCCACCTTCTCCAATTCGATTCCCGATCCGCTGCCGCCGATCCCGGGCGTCAACGCGGGCGACGACGGCTATCAGTTCCTGAAGGGCAGCGGCTGGAACATCGGCTACAGCGTGGGCATCCAGTTCCATAACGAGCATTTCGATTTCGGCGTCAGCTACAAGTCGAAGATCACGCACAAGCTGGACGGTTCGCTCACCATTTCCGGCTTCACCGATCCTGTGCTCATCGCGCAGGGCGTCAATTTCAGCGTCGATACCGCCAAGGCGCGCTACACCTCGCCCTGGCAGCTTCAGTTCGGCGGCCGCTATCACGCGACGCAGCAATTGACGCTCAACGCTCAGATCGTGCGCTTCGGCTGGAGCGAGTTCGACACGATCGACCTCAGCAACCTCGGCCGGCTCGGCAGCCAGTCACTACCCTTCGGCTATCGCAACACCTGGTCCTATGCGGGCGGCTTCGACTATGCCGTCAGCCCGAAATGGACGCTGCGCGGCGGCGTCCAGCGCGATCTCTCGCCCGTCCGCTCGGGCGAGCGCGATCCGCGCGTGCCCGACGGCAATCGCTGGAACTTCGCGCTCGGCAGCAGCTATGCGCTGACCGAGCATATGGGGATCGACGCCTCGCTGGGCTATGCAAAGATCGCCAGCAACCCGATCGACAAGACGACTGCGGCCTTCGCCGGCACGCCTTTGCAGACCATCGTCACTACCTCAGGCGTGCTCGACAATGGCCATGCAATCGTCTTTGGCCTCGGCTGCCACATGACCTTCTAGGAGCCCCGTCTGCAAATGTGCTGAAAGCGCATTTTGCGGTGCCAGCCTGCGCCCCCCACCCGGCTTCCCCCGGCTATATCCCGGGTGGGGAATAGGCGGGCGCCAATCGCGAAACGGCCCCAAGCCCCGCAAGGCGCGACGGACTTGGCGGGCGGCTCCCCAATGTGTATTATTGACGCAATACACTGATAGGGAGACTTGCTCGTGAAGACAATCATTCTATCTGCGCTGTTCATGGCCACGACCACTTTCGCTGCTGCGCCGCTCTCGGCCGCGCCTTCCGCCCCGCTGATCGAGCGCGCGAAGCTCTTCGGCAATCCCAGCCGCTCGATGGGGCGGATCAGCCCCGACGGCAAATGGCTGAGCTGGCTCGCCCCGCGCGACGGCGTGATGAACATCTGGATCGCCCCCGCATCCGATCCCACGGCCGCCAAGGCGATGACGGCCGAAAAGGCGCGCCCGATCAGCCAGTATTTCTGGGCTCCCGACAGCAGCATGCTGCTGTTCGTGCAGGATAAGGGCGGCGACGAGAATTTCCTGCTTTATGGCGTGGATGTCGCGACGGGCAAGGAAAGCAAACTCACCCCGTTTGAAAAGACTCGCGTCGAGGTGATCGGCACCTCCAATCACATCAAGGACCGCATCCTCGTCGGTCTCAACAATCGCGATGCGCGCTGGCACGATGCCTACAGCCTCGACCTCAAGACCGGCAAACTCACCGAAGTGATGCGCGGCGATGGTTTTGCGGGTTTCCTGGCCGACGACAATCTCGACCTGCGCATGGCGCTTCGCCCCAACGCCGCCGGCGGCTTCGACTTCTTCCGCATCACAGGCGGAAAGACCGATGAACAGCCTTTCGCTTCGACCACGCTCGAGGATTCGCTGACCACCCAGCCCTCGGGTTTCACCACCGACGGCAAGACGCTTTACTGGCTCGACAGCCGCGGCCGCGACACCGCCGCGCTCATCGCGCAGGATGTCGCGACCGGCGCGACCAAAATCGTCGCCGAGGACCCCAAGGCCGACATTGGCAGCGTGATGACGGACCCGAAAACCGGCGAGGTCGAGGCCTGGTCGGCCAATTATCTGCGCGACGAATGGACCGCGATCGATCCGTCGGTGAAAGCTTCGCTCGACTTCCTCAAGTCCAGGCTCGACGGCGACATCGCCGTCACCTCGCGCACCGAGGCCGACGACAAATGGACGGTCGCGCTCGATCCAGTCAAAGGGCCGCCCGTCGTCTATCTCTACGACCGGACCAAGGGCACGCTCACACAATTCTACGCCAGCCGGCCCGAGCTTGAGGGCGCGCCGCTCGTCGCGATGCACCCGACAGAAATCAAGTCGCGCGATGGCCTGACGCTCACCGCCTATCTCACGCTTCCCCCGGGCAGCGATGCAGATGGCGACGGCGTGCCCGACAAGCCCGTGCCGATGGTCCTGCTTGTCCACGGCGGCCCCTGGGCGCGCGATCAATATGGCTTCAACAGCTATCATCAATGGCTGGCCAACCGCGGCTATGCCGTGCTGTCGGTCAATTATCGCGGCTCGACCGGCTTCGGTAAGGCCTTCACCAATGCAGGCAATCTGCAGTGGGGCCTGAAGATGCACGACGATCTGATCGACGCCGTCGACTGGGCCGTCGCGCGCGGCATAGCGGTGAAGGACAAGGTCGCGATCATGGGCGGATCCTATGGCGGCTACGCGACGCTCGCCGGCCTGGCCTTCACGCCGACGACCTTCGCCTGCGGCGTCGACATCGTCGGCCCGTCGAATCTTGAGACGCTGCTCAAGACCATACCGCCCTACTGGACGGCGGGGATCGAGCAGTTCAACCAGCGCATGGGCAATCCCAACACGCCCGAAGGCCTCGCCATCCTGAAAAAGGCCTCGCCGCTTTACAGCGCCGACAAGATCGTCCGCCCGCTGCTGATCGGCCAAGGCGCCAACGATCCGCGCGTCAACAAGGCCGAATCGGATCAGATCGTCGATGCGATGAAGGCCAAGAACATCCCGGTCACTTACGTCCTCTTCCCCGACGAGGGTCACGGCTTCCGCCGACCGGAAAACAATATCGCCTTCAACGCCATCGCGGAGAACTTCCTTGCCCGATGCCTCGGCGGACGCGCAGAGCCAGAAGGCGATACGGTGAAGGCCTCTACAGCCCAGTTCCTCGCGCAATCGAAGTAAAACACCGCAAACAAAAACCGATAACCCTCTTTCAGGTGGCATCCTGCGCCCGCCCCGGCTAACGGGACGGGCGCAGCAAAGAGGGTTTCGATGAAGATCACCATGATCGGCTCGGGCTATGTCGGGCTGGTGTCCGGCGCCTGCTTTTCGGATTTCGGCCACGAGGTGGTCTGCGTCGACAAGGATGAATCGAAGATCGAGGCGCTGAAAGCGGGCCGAATCCCGATCTTCGAGCCCGGCCTCGACCAGCTTGTCGCAGCCAATGTCCGCGCCGGCCGACTAAGCTTCACCACCGATCTGGCAGCCGGCGTACGCGATGCCGACGCGGTGTTCATCGCCGTCGGCACGCCGTCGCGACGCGGCGACGGCCATGCCGATCTCAGCTACGTATTCGCAGCCGCCAGGGAAATTGCAGAGGCTGTGACCGGCCCCACCGTGGTCGTCACCAAATCGACCGTGCCCGTGGGCACCGGCGACAAGGTCGAGGCGATCCTGCGCGAGACGCGGCCCGATGTGCCGCTCGCCGTCGTCTCCAATCCCGAGTTCCTGCGCGAAGGCGCGGCGATCTCCGACTTCAAGCGCCCGGACCGCATCGTCGTCGGCACGGAGGATGTCGGCGCGCAGAATGTGATGCGCGAGATTTACCGGCCGCTCTATCTCAACCAGGCCCCGATTCTGTTCACTGGCCGGCGCACGGCCGAACTGATCAAATATGCCGCGAACGCCTTCCTCGCGACCAAGATCACTTTCATCAACGAGCTTGCCGACCTCGCCGAGAAAGTAGGCGCGGACATCAAGGACGTGTCGCGCGGCATCGGCCTCGACAATCGCATCGGATCCAAGTTCCTCCACGCCGGCCCCGGCTATGGCGGCTCCTGCTTCCCCAAGGATACGCTGGCGCTGCTCCGCACGGCCGAGGAAAGCGCCGTCCCGCTGCGCATCGTCGGCGCGACTGTCGAGGCGAACGATCTGCGCAAGACCGCGATGGGCCACAAGGTGATCGCGGCGCTCGGCGGCGACGTGAAGGGCAAGCGCATCGGCCTGCTCGGCCTCACCTTCAAGCCCAATACCGACGACATGCGCGACGCGCCGTCACTGTCGATCGTGCCCGTCCTCAAGGAAGCGGGGGCCGAGATCGTCGCTTACGATCCCGAGGGCCATGAGACGGCGAAGGCCGTGCTCGAAGGCATCGACTATCGCGACAACGCCATGGCTGTCGCGGAAGGCGCCGACGCGCTCGTGCTCGTCACCGAATGGGATGTTTTCCGCGCGCTCGATTTGCGGCGGATCGCCTCGCTGATGCGCAATCCGCTGCTCGTCGACCTGCGCAACGTCTATGCGCCCGACGATGCGCGCCGCGCCGGCCTCGCCTATGTCGGGGTCGGGCGGGGCACCGCCGATCACGGCTCGCTGGAACAGGCCGAAGGCTGAGCGGTGGCGGTCCTCAAGATCACGCCGCGCCGCTTCGAGGATCCGCGCGGCTGGTTCAGCGAGACCTATAACAGCGCGCGCTATGCCGCGCTCGGCGTCAACGACCTGTTCGTGCAGGACAATCACTCCTTCTCGCGCCCGGCGGGAACGTTGCGCGGCCTGCATTTCCAGCGCCCCCCGCATGCCCAGGCCAAGCTCGTCCGCTGCCTGCGCGGCCGCATCTGGGATGTCGCGGTCGATATCCGCGCCGGATCGCCGACATTCGGCCAGTGGGTCGCGGCCGAACTGACGGCGGCGAAAGGCGAGCAGCTCTATGTGCCCATCGGCTTCGCGCACGGCTTCGTCACGCTCGAGCCCGATTGCGAAGTCGCCTACAAGACCTCGGCTCTCTACGCTCCCGAAAGCGATGCCGGCACCGCCTGGAACGATCCCGATGTCGCGGTGGCCTGGCCGCTTGGCGGTTCGGCGCCCGAATTATCGGACAAGGATCGCACGCTGCCGCTTCTGAAGGGAATCGAAACGGGTTTCGTTTATGACGGCGCGCCACTCACCCTGACGGAGCTGTGATGACTTCGCTGCGTATCCTCGTCACCGGCGGCGCCGGCTTTATCGGATCGGCGCTTGTGCGCCACCTGATCGCCAACACCGATCACAGCGTGCTCAATATCGATGCGCTGACCTATGCAGGCAATCTCGCGTCGCTCGGGCCGATCGCCGACAGCAACCGTTATCGCTTCCAGCGCGCCGACATTTGCGATCGGGACGCCGTGGCCAGCGCAATCGCCGATTTCCGACCGCAGGTCATCACGCACCTTGCCGCCGAAAGCCATGTCGATCGATCGATCGACGGCCCGGCGCAATTCATCCAGACCAATCTGGTCGGCACGTTCAACATGCTCTCCGCGACGCTCGACTATTGGCGCTTGCTCGATGGCGAGGAAAAGGCCGCCTTCCGTTTCCATCACATCTCAACCGACGAGGTGTTCGGCGCGCTCGGCGAAGAAGGCTATTTCACCGAGGCCACAGCCTATGATCCCCGCTCGCCCTATTCGGCGTCGAAGGCGGGATCGGATCATCTCGTCAGCGCCTGGCGCCACACTTACGGGCTGCCGACGCTGATCACCAACTGTTCGAACAATTACGGCCCCTATCACTTCCCCGAGAAGCTGATCCCCCTGATGATCCTCAAATGCCTCGCGGGCGAACCGCTGCCGGTTTACGGGGCCGGCAATAATGTGCGCGACTGGCTTTATGTCGATGATCATGTCCGCGCGCTGACGGCGGTGTTCGAGCGCGGCGTCCCGGGCGAAAGCTACATGGTCGGCGGCCGATCCGAACGCACCAACCTGAAAGTGGTCGAAACGATCTGCGATACGCTGGACGGCATCCGCCCACGCGCCGACGGCAAAAGCTATCGCGATCAGATCAGCTTCGTCGCCGATCGCCCTGGCCACGACTTCCGCTATGCGATCGACGCTTCCAAGCTCGAGCGCGAGCTTGGCTGGAAGCCGCAGGAAAGCTTCGAGACCGGCATCGCCAAGACGATCCGCTGGTATCTCGACAACGAAGCCTGGTGGGGCCCGATCATGTCGGGCGCCTATGCGGGCGAGCGGCTCGGCCTCAAAAGCGCCTGATCCGTGGCGCGCCCCGCGATCCTCGTCACCGGCGGCAGCGGCCAGGTCGGCAGCGGCCTGCGCCAACTGGCCGACCACTTCGGCGTGGAACTGGCGACGCCCGGCCGCGACTCGCTCGATCTGATGTCGCCGGCGTCGATCGCGGCGGCCGTCGCCGCGCGCGACTGGTCGGCGATCATCAATTGCGCGGCCTATACCGCCGTCGACCGCGCGGAGAGCGAGCCCGACGCCGCCTATGCCGTGAACGCCATAGCGCCCGGCCTCCTCGGCGAAGCCGCCGCCGCTCGACGCATCCGCCTGCTCCACGTCTCGACCGACTATGTTTTCGATGGCGCAAAGCCCACGCCTTATGTCGAGGACGATCCCGTCGCTCCCCTCGGCGTCTATGGCGCGTCGAAGGAAGCCGGCGAGCGCGCCGTCCGCGCCGCCGACGACGATCATGTCATTCTGCGCACCGCGTGGGTTATCAGCCCCTGGGGGCATAATTTCGTCAAGACGATGCTCCGCCTCGCGGCCGAGCGCCCGGCGCTGCGCGTGGTCGCCGACCAGATCGGCTGCCCCACCTCGGCTGTCGACATTGCGGAAGCGCTGCTGACGATGGCGACGAAGGGCGGCCCCGCCGGCACCTTCCATTTCGTCAATCGCGGCGATGCGAGCTGGCACACACTGGCGGAGGCCGTGATCGCGCGCGCCGGCCTGTCGACCCCGGTCGAAGCGATCGCCACCGCCGATTATCCCACGCCCGCCCGCCGCCCGGCCAATTCGCGCCTGGCGACTGGCCGGATCACGCGGGACTATGGCATTCGTCCGCGTCCGTGGCAGGATGCGCTCGACGAGATCATAAGCGCCCTTTTGGAGAGCGACAGACGATGAAGGGCATCATCCTTGCCGGGGGCAGCGGCACGCGGCTTCATCCCGCGACGCTGGCGATCAACAAACAGTTGCTGCCGGTCTATGACAAGCCGATGATCTATTATCCGATGTCAGTGCTGATGATGGCCGGCATTCGCGAGATCCTGATCATCTCCTCGCCCGAATATCTCGACAATTACCAGCGCCTGTTCGGCGACGGCGGCCAGTTTGGCCTCCAGATCGCCTATGCGGTCCAGCCGAAGCCTGAAGGGCTGGCGCAGGCCTTTCTCATCGGCCGCGACTTCCTCGCCGGCGGCCCCGGCGCGCTGGTGCTGGGCGACAATATCTTTTTCGGCGCAGGGCTGAGCGCGATCCTGAAGCGTGCGCGCGACCGGACGCGCGGCGCAACCGTGTTCGCCTATCGTGTCGATGAGCCGCAGGCTTACGGCGTCGTCGAGCTGGACGGCGAGGGACGCGCCATCTCGATCGAGGAAAAGCCGTCCGCCCCCAGGTCGAACTATGCCGTCACCGGCCTCTATTTCTACGACGAACGCGTCTGCGATCTCGCCGCCGAGGTCCGCCCGTCCGCGCGCGGCGAGCTGGAGATCACCGATCTCAACCGCCTCTACATGGACATGGGCGAGCTTTACGTCGAACAGATGAACCGCGGCTACGCCTGGCTCGACACCGGCACGCACGATAGCCTGATCGAGGCTGGGGAGTTCGTCCGCACGCTCCAGAAACGCCAGGGCGTGCAAATCGCCAGCCTCGAGGAAATCGCCTTCCGCAACGGCTTCATCGACCGCGATCAGCTCATTGCGCGCGGACGGATGTTTGAAAAGACGGCCTATGGCCGCAACCTGCTCGCGCTGGCGGACGATCCCCGCCCATGAGCATCGCGCGCAACTCGCGCTATAATCTGATCGGGTCGATCATCCCGATCATTTTGGCGCTGGCGACGGTGCCGATCTACCTCCATTTCGTGGGGCAGGACCGGTTCGGCGTATTGTCGATCGCCTGGCTTTTCCTCGGCTATTTCGGGCTGTTCGATCTCGGCCTGGGGCGCGCGACCACTTACCAGATTTCCGCCCTGCGCGACGGCGATCCCGCCGAGCAGGCCGAGGTTTTCTGGTCGGCGATCCTCGTCAATATCGGCATGGGGCTGGTCGGCGCGATCGTGCTCTGGCTCGTTTCGCAATATTTCTTCCAGAGCATCTTCAAGGTCGACGCCAGGCTGCGGCCCGAGATTCTCGCCGCCGTCCCGCTCCTCGCCGCTTCGGTTCCCGTGGCGACGATGACGGGCGTGCTCACCGGCACGCTGATCGGCAAGGACCGTTTTCTCGAAGTGAACATGCTGTCGGTCACGTCCACCGCCTTGTTCCAGATCTTCCCGCTTGGCGTCGCCTGGCTGATCGGACCCAATATTTCGGGCTTGCTTGCTGCGGCGCTGGCCGCGCGGGCGACCGCGATCGCCGCGATGTGGATACAGTGCCACCGGCTGGTGCTCCGCGGACAGCCGGTCCGCTTTTCTTCGGGGCGCGCGCGATCGCTGCTCGGCTATGGCGGCTGGGTCACGCTCACCTCGATCTTCAGCCCGATGCTGGTGATCGTCGATCGGTTCGCGATCGGCGCCGTCCTCGGCTCGGCGGCGGTCACCGTCTATACCGTGCCGTTCCAGATCGCGCAGCGCATCTCGATCATCCCGACCGCGCTGGTCGGCGCGATCTTCCCGCGCCTGCCGTCCGCCGATCGCGAGGAACAGTCCCGGCTCACCGGCAAGGCGCTGCTTGTCCTCTCCTCTTTGCTCGGGCCGCCGATCATGGCGGCGATCTTCATCATTCACCCGTTCCTCGATCTGTGGGTGGGGCGTGATATCGGCACGCAGGCCGCGCCGATCGCCCGCCTCATCATCCTCGGTTTCTGGGCCAACGCCTTCGCCATCGTGCCCTATGGCCGGCTGCAGGGCACAGGCCGCCCCGATCTGGTGACCAAAGTGCTGCTGATCGAGATTCCCTTCTATCTCGCCGGCCTCTATTTCGGGATGAAGCAGTTCGGGCTGGTCGGCTGCGCCTTCGCGCTGGCGATCCGCTTCGCCGTCGATTTCATCCTTCTGTCCTTCGCGGCGGCGGGCAAGCTCGATAAGGCGGGGCTGCTCGCGGCCAATGCGCTGCTCCTCTGCGCGGGAGCCGTCGTCGCCAGCATCCTGCCCTATCAGGGCGCGGCCTTGTGGATCGCCTCCGTCCCGCTGCTCGCCGCGATTAGCTGGCTGGCCTGGGCGAACATGCCCGCTGAACTGCGCGCGCAAATCGACATCGTGCTCGGCAAGCTCCGCCGCGGGCGGAGGTCAGAGGCGTGAAGGGAAAACGCCCGATCCCGCCTTTCTCCACCAATTTTCAACGTGACGCCGGCTATACAGCGCCCATAGACTGAACGGCGATTGCGCCGCGCGATCCGATCCGGCCTGAGAGAGTGAGACAATGATGCCTAACCTCAAAGTCGCCTTCGGCGCCTTGCTGGCCATAGCGGTCGGCGGCTGCTCGGCAACGCCGGCGCCCGCCGCCGGTCCGGTATCGACCAATGCGGCGCTCGCGGCGGCGCTTGGCAACGCAAGGGGCGGCGAGACGATCGCCGTCGCGCCGGGCGACTACACGCTCTCGCTCGACGGCAAATCCTATACGAAACCGGTGACCATCACCTCGGCCACGCCGGGCAAGCTGGCGCATTTCAGCGACGTCAGCCTGTCGAACGTCGAGAATGTCACGCTGCGCAATATCCGGCTCGGCCGCGCTCTTGAAGCCGGCGAACAGAATTGGCTGCGCTTCGTCCGCATTTCGGGTTCGCGCAATATCGCCGTCGATCAGGCCTGGGTGCATGGTTCGCTCGACGACAACCCCCTCAATGACGGCGTTGGCATCTTCGTGATCGATACCAAAGGCGTCACGATCAGCCGGTCGGACTTTCAACAGCTCTACAATGGCGTCATCTTCACCAAGTCGCAGGACGTGACGCTGCAGGGCAATCGCTTCTACCAGATGGCGTCGGACGGATCGGACTTCTCGGCGATCGACACCGCGCTGATCGACGGCAACTGCTATTCCAGCTTCCACCCCGCGCCGGGCGACCACCCCGACGGCATCCAGTTCTGGAACCACAGCGTGCCGAGCGGCTCGACGAATGTGAAGATCACCAACAACCAGGTGTTCAAGGGCACGGGCGACGGGATGCAGGGCATTTTCATCAGCGCCGAGAATCCGGCGCTGCGCCACAGCAATTTCACTATAGTCAACAATCTGATTTACAATCAGAATCTCTATCATGGCATTTTCGCCAGCGGCATCGATCATGTCCTGATCGAAAATAATACGGTGCTGTCGATCCCCGGCGGCCACTCGGTGTGGATCGCGGCGGCCGGCGCTGCGGACGTCACGCTCACCGGCAACATCGCGGACCAGTTCGTCAACGACAAGAGCCGCGACGTGAAGCTGAGTGACAATATTTTCCTCAACGAATCAGGCGGCAAAGCTAAGTTCCCCAATCGCAAGGCAGGTGTGGAGGCCCGCGCCTCGGACCTGATCATCGCCGGGCGCGGCTTTCAGGGGGCGAACAAGCAATGCGTGATTTCGCGGCCCGCCGAGTGAGGATCATCGAATGTTGAGCGCGATCCGCAATCTGTTCGTCGGCTATGGCCGCTTCCTGACGGCCCCGGCAACGCCGGTCATCGCCCCGTTTCGCAGGCCAGTCGCGCCGCATCGCGCGGCGATGCGGAAGCTTGCCTTCTTCGCCATGTGCATCTTCCTGGGCATGGTTTACGGCTTCGTCTTTACCGTATTCCCGCTCAGCTTCATCGTCGTTCTTGCGCTGCCGATCCTCGCGCTCGTGATGATCGTGATCTGGGCGCTGCCCGATCAGGAAAAAGCGCCGACGCGCGCGCTCACGAATCTGCTGTTTCTGCTGATCGTGCTGGTGGTGCTATGGCCTAATTATCTGGCGATCGCCCTGCCCGGCCTGCCATGGATATCGGTGCGGCGCCTCTTTTCGCCGATCGTCACTTTCATCCTGCTGATCTGTATCTCGACCTCGGCGCGCTTCCGGGCCGAACTCGGCCATTCGCTGCGGTCCTCGCCGCTGATCTACATCGGCGTCACGATCTTCGCGATCCTGCAGTTGGTGACGCTGATCTGGTCGGCATCGCCGCTGGGCGGCCTCTTTCCCGTCATCGATCACGAGTTTCTGTGGATCGGCGTTTTCTTCGCAAGCGCGTGGGTGTTCACCCAGCCGGGCATGGTCCGCCGCGGCGCGGTGACGCTGCTGGTCATGTCGCTGATCGTCGCGGTGATCGGCATGCTGGAATGGAAGAACCAGCAGATTCTGTGGGCGCGCCACATCCCGTCCTTTTTCCAGATCGGCGACGACGCCGTGGAGCGCATCCTGACGCCGCAATTCCGCGACGGCCGCTATCGCATCGCATCGACCTTCTCGCTGTCGCTGACCTTCGCCGAATATCTGGCGTTGACGACGCCCTTCGTGCTCTACTTCCTGTTCCGGGCGCGCTCGATCATCACCATGGCAATCTGGGCGGCGGCGGACCTTGCGCTGCTGGTCGTGATCTTTCTCAGCACCGCGCGTCTCGGCGTCATCGGCTGGCTGACCGCGCACGGCTTTTTCATCATGTTCTGGGCGTTCAAGCGCTGGCGCACGAACAAGGCCGACCTTATCGGCCCGGCGCTGTCGATCGCCTTTCCCACAGCGCTGGTGCTGCTCGTCGTCGGGATCAATACGGTGGACGCCATCCACAACCGGACGGTCGGCGGCGGATCGACGAGCTATAGCGACGACGGGCGTCGCATCCAGTTCGGCATGGCGCCGCCGGTGATCGCAAAAAACCCCTTCGGCTATGGATCAGGGCAGGGTAGCGGCGCGCTCGGCTATGTTGCGCCCAGCGGGCTGCTCACCGTCGACAGCTATTTGCTGACCATCGTCCTCGACTACGGCATTCTCGGCTTTCTGGCCTATTATGGCGTGATGCTGACGGCGATCATAAACGGCGCGCGCGCCTCGCTGGAGGAGGAGGATGATTCAAGCGATAATGTGAGTTTCTCGCTTGCAGTCTCCACGGCGATCCTCGTCTTTCTCACCGCCAAGCTCGTGCTGAGCCAGGAAGATAATCACGCCGTCTATTTCTTCCTGCTGGGAATGAGCTGCGCGATCCAGTCGCAGACCAGACGGCGTCCCGTGGCGAAGCCCGCCATTTCATCGGCGGCGGCGCTGCCCGCAGCCGCCTGACCGCCGCCCGCAACGCGCATAGGGATCGAGGCAAAAAGAGAGGGGCGCTTCCCGCAGTGGGAAGCGCCCCTCCTTTCTGTCCGGAGACGCTATTACTTCGCGGCGGGCGAAGCCGAAGCGGCGGGCGATCCCGACGCGGCGGGCGTCGGCGCGCCGGGCTTGGCCGGGCCATAGCCGGGCTGATATTTCACGGCGTCGCGCGCGGCCTTCACCTTGCCTTCAAGCTCCTTGTTGGCGAGGTCGTTCAGCTTGCGCATCTGGACCTGCTGCATCGCGGCCGCCAGCGCCTGATCGCCGGTGAACGGCACGACCTTGGTCTCGACGATCTTGTTCGCGACGAGGATCGGACGGCCCGGCACCGGGATGATGAACACTTCGCCCGCGGGCAGCTTCAGGATCTGCTGCAGCAATTGCGGCGGCATGCGTAGCGCGTCCATCTGGCCCGGCGCGCGCTTGTACTGCAGGTGATCCGCGTCGAGCTTGGCCTGGACTTCTTCCATCGTCTTGAGCGGCTGGAAGGCTTTCAGCTTGGCTTCGTCGGCCGGCAGCTCAAACTGGATCTGATCGACGGTGAAGATCTTGCGCTGGGCGAACATCTCGGGATTGTCGTCCATGAACTTCTGCGCTTCCGACTTGGTCGGCTGCGGGATCGTCGAGGCGATCGAACGCTGCAGCATGTCGACGAGGATCTGGTCGTCGGCGCGGCGTTCCTGCAGCAGATAGGCCGGCGTCTTGTCGAGCCCGCGCTCACGCGCGATGTCGGAGAGGATGCGCCGGTTGATGATCTGCTGGAGCGCGTTCTGCTCGATGATCTTGCGCGCTTCGCCCGTGGGCATCTGAATGCCCTGAAGTTCGGCGTTCAGCTCGTGGATGGTGATATCCTTGCCATCGACGGTGGCGATAACCTGCCCCTTTTCGAGCCCGGCGGCGGCATCCTTCTTGCCGCACGCGCCAAGCGCCAGCAGCATCGTGCCGGCCAGAAGCCCGCCCGAGATCATCTTACGCATATTTGCCCTCCTCATCGGCCCGGCGAGCCCAGGCCGCAAAATCCCTGTGCGCGTCGCTATAGGGCGCGCCGGAGCAGTCACAAAACGAAAAGAGCGTTAAACCTATGGAGTCGGCCCTGTTGGAATGGCATGCCGGATGAAGTCGGACACAAGGGGGATCATGACACAGGAAGGAAACGCCGCGCAGCGCCGCCGGCCACGCATCTGCCTCGCCGCATCGGGCGGCGGCCATGTCCGCCAGCTACTCGATCTCGAACCCGTCTGGCGCGACCAGGACTATTTTTTCGTGACGGAGGATACCGCGCTCGGCCGTAGCCTGGCGCGCGACCATCCCGTCCGCTTCGTCGCTCATTACGCCTTGGGCCAGGCGCGGATCGGGCAGACCGTGGCGATGATCCGCGGCGCGCTGGCCAATCTGGTCCAGTCGGTGCGGATCGCCGTTTCGGAACGGCCCGACATCGTGATCAGTACGGGCGCTGGCGCGGTTTTCGTCACTGCGCTCGTGTCGCGACTGCTCGGCGCACGGTTCGTACTGATCGATTCCTTCGCGCGTTTCGACAAGCCGTCGAAGTTCGCACGGATCGCTCGCCCCTTCGCCAGCCATGTCGTCGTCCAGTCGGCCGCGCTCAAGACGATCTGGCCCGATGCGGAGCTGTTCGATCCGCTGCGCATGCTCGACGAGGAACGCCCGCCCAAGCAGCCGCTGATGTTCGCGACGGTCGGGGCGACCCTACCCTTCCCGCGCCTGGTCGAGGCCGTGCTTGCGCTCAAGGACAGCGGCAAGCTGCCCGAGCGCGTCATCCTCCAGATCGGCGACGATGATACGCCCTATGCGCCGCGCCCCGATGTCGAGATCGTCCGGTCGCTCGATTTCGATCGCGTGCAGGCGATCCTCCGCGACGCCGAGCTCGTCGTCTGCCATGGCGGCACGGGATCGCTGATCACGGCGCTGCGTGCGGGCTGCCGCACCGTCGCCATGCCCCGGCGCTTCGCGCTCAAGGAGCATTATGACAATCATCAGGAGGAGATCACCGCCGCCTTCGCCGATCGCGGCCTGATCGAGGCGGTGCTTGACGCCGATCAGCTCGGCCCGGCGATCGAGCGCCTCCGCGCGCGGCCGCCGCGCATGGCGACGACCGATCCCAGCGACCTTATCGAATGGCTGCGCGCGCTGATCGCGAAGGGCTGAGAGTCCGGCCCTCCGCGCGATCCGCTCAGACCGCGCCGGCGGTCCGTGCGACGACCTTGGGCTTGTCGGCCCCGCGGCGGAACTGGTCGCGCGCGATCGCCATCAGCAGATAGGTCGGCAGCGCCTCGTCCCTGAAGCGATAGCGACAAGCCGGCCCGGCGGTATCGACGTCGAACAGCTCGCCCCACTTCTCCAATGTCCTGGAGACGCTGCCGGCATCGGCGAGGCTATCGGGCGAAAGGCGAACGTCCTCAGCCGCGAACCAGCCGTCGGCGGTGCTCGCAGAGCGCGCGATTGCGGCAAGCACGCCGCCGTCGCTATCGGCCAGAAGCTTGCCGGTGATCGTCTTGCTCGTCGGCAGGATGCGGCTTTCCGCCTCCTCGACGATGCTGTCGAGCGCGCCCCAGACGTCGCTGAGTTCGACATTCAGTCGCTCCTCGTCGATCGCGTGCAGGCTCGAATGGTGGCAGATCAGCCGGACGAGATAGGGCGATCCGTTGGACAGCAGGCGGATCAGCTTGACCGCCGGCTCCTCGAAGTTGACGCCCGCACTGTTCTCGCCGATGCGGATCAGCGATCCGATTTCGGCGTCGGTCAGGCGCGGCATCGGCAGACCGATGACGTTGCGGCGGATCGACGGGATATAGCCGACCAGCTCCTGCAGGTTCGACGCGACGCCGGTCAGGATCAGTTGCACGCGCGCCGCGCGGTCGGACAGATTCTTGATCAGCTCGGCGACCGACTGGCGGAATTCAGGATCGATGATCCGGTCATATTCGTCCAGGACGATCAGCACGCGCGTGCCGACGATCTGCGCGCACAGATCGCTCAGCTCGCGCGGCCCGAAGGAGCCGGCAGGCAGGCGATCGGCAAGCGAAGCGCCGCCCTCCGCTTCCGGCGCGGTCGGGGCGACATTGCCGAGATAGAGCTGCGGAATATCGCGCAGCACCGAACGGAAAATGTCGTCGAAGCGCGAATGCGCGCCGCACGAGGCATAGACGACCAGATAGCGCGAATCGCGCGCCACATCGGCAAGGATGTGGACCAGCGAAGTCTTGCCGATGCCGCGCTCGCCATAGATGACGACGTGGCTGCGCTGCTCTTCCAGATGCTCGATCAGCTTCGCAAGCACGCCCAGGCGGCCGGCGAAACGATTGCGGTCAGTCACAGGCTGGGCAGGCGTAAAGACATCGCGCAGCGCAAGCCGCGCCTTCATCAGCCGGTTGCCTTCGCCCAGCGCGGTCGGCTGGTCGAGCGCGGACGCGCGGAAGGTCGGAAACGGCTGCTCCTCGTCGCCATCGTCGCCCGTTCCGTTCCAGCCCATCTTGAGCTTGCGGGAATCGGGGCGATAAGCGACGCGTTCGATCCGGTCGGGATTGCGCCGACGGCGGCGGAACATCGCGGTAAACCAGTAGGAAAGCACAGCCACATCAATTCCTTACGTCTTGGCGTCGCGATCGTTCCTTCCGGCGCGCCGCCCGTCAACCCTGCCGCTTGAACGGCTTCAATACGAAATAACTGTAGGCCAGAACCGCTACGATTCCGATAACGGCGAAGGCGTCATAGCCGTGATTGCCGAGATAATTGGAAACGGCGCAGCCTATCGAGGGCGGAAGATAACTGAGAATCGAATCCTGCGGTTCGCCGTCCCCAACCGAACGCTGCAGAAAAACCACGATCAATCCGGCGAAAATCGCGATGGTAATCCAATCATACGGTGTCTGCATCGCTTGTCCGCCCCATTTGCAAAATATTGCGATCGGGTGCGGCCTATCATTGAAATCGACCCAATACAAAGGTCCCGCGACCGGAGGCGCAAGACAAAGATTGTTAATAGGCCGCGCGCCTCGCCGGCGCGCCGTAGCCTGAAAAGCGCGCATTTCCGGGGATTGGACCGCGTCGACAGGCCATTACCCGAAAAACGCGAACCGATGGAACATGGTTTCCGCGCGGCCAATGATGTTGCCTCGACGCCCGCAACAGGTTAGCCGAATAGTCCTTCGGGGGTAGGGTGGCCCAGCTTTTGGGCCATGTTTGGGCGTAGGGTGGCTACATTGAAACTGGCTTCGACGATCACGATCCTGCTGATGTCGTCGGGTGGCGCGGCGTGGGCCGCTCAGCGGTCGGATCTTCCGACCCGCGAGATTTCGGTCACCCCGTCGGTCCGCATCGAATATGATTCGAACGTCTATGGCGTGAACAAGGCCTTCATTCCCGCAGGCAATGGCACGCGGGACGATCTCCATATCGCGCCGGGCGTAGGCTTTGATCTTCAAATGCCGTTCAGCCGCCAGGCGCTCTACCTCAACGGTTCGGTCGGCTATGATTTCTACAAGAACAACAGCACGCTGAATCGCGAGCGCCTCGACATCAACGGCGGCGCACGACTCAATCTGCTGGGCTGCAGCCCGACGATCGACGGCACCTACACGCGCATGCTCAGCAATCGCTATGCGCTGATTTCGGTCGATCAGATCGACAATACCGAAACGCACAGGGCCATCGGCACAACGTTCAACTGCGGCGGCCCGCTCGGCCTTACCTATGGCGGCAATTACCGGCATGAGAATGTGACCAACAGCCTCGCGCCGCTCAAGATTCTCAATTATAATTCGGACTCGTTCGGGGGAAATATCGGCTATACGCGCCCCACTTTCGGGACGCTGCTGCTCTACGGCAACTATAACAAGCTGAGCTATCCGAACCGCCAGTACATCATCGGCGGAACCGATATCGTGGATGACGGCGCCAAGATCTACAGCGCCGGCGTCAGCTTTGAACGCAACATCGGTTCGCGGATCACGGGCAAGGTTTCGGCCGGCTATACCTGGGTGACGCCGAAGCTGCCTCTCTCGCCGAAGTTCCACGGCGCATCCTATGCGCTCAACGTCACCGCCCGGCCCATCGATGCGCTCCAGATCGACGCCATCGCCTCGCGCAGCGCATCGGCATCGAATCTTGCGGACGTCGCCTACACGATAACGGATCTTTATTCGTTGCAGGGTAACTACACCTTCAGCCGTTCGCTTTCGGCGCAACTGGGGGCGAGCTATCAGAAACAGAATATGAACGGTTCGCCTGTAATCACGCCTTTTTCGCAGGCGGACTATGATTTCTGGACCGCCAATGGCGGGCTTCGTTACACGTGGAGAAAACTGACCTTCAGCACTGACGTGTCGCACACGCGCCGCAATTCCAGGATCCTGTTCCAGCGCTATAATGACACGCGCATCGGATTCGGCGTTTCGCTTGGTCTTTGAAGCAATGGGAATGAGCATGAGCAGGTCTGTATTTGGTTCGCTCGCCGCTTCGTCGGCGCTCTTGATGTCGGCGGTCGCTTTCGCGCAGCCGCCCGTTCCCGCCGCTGCGCCCGCCAAGCCGGCGGCCAGCCCCGACAAGCAGGAAAAGGATCTGCTCGCCGGCTATGTGCTGGGGCCGGACGACGTGATCGAAGTCGACGTGCTCGGCCAGCCCGAGTTCAAGACGCGCGCGAAGATCCGCAACGACGGGATGATCGCGCTGCCTTATATCGGCGACGTCAAGGCGCAGGGCCTGACGGTCATCCAGTTCAACAACATGGTGGCCGACAAGCTGCGCACCGGCGGCTATTACGCCAAGCCGTTCCTCAGCACCGACATCGTGTCGTTCGCCAGCCGCTATGTGATCGTGCTCGGCGACATAGCCCAGCCCGGCCTCCAGCCCGTCGATCGCGCCTATCGCGTCTCCGAAGTTCTGGCGCGCGCCGGCGGCCTGCGTGAGACCGGCGCTGATTATGTGGTGCTGCGCCGCCAGAATGGGGAAGAGCTGAAGCTTGATTTCAAGAAGCTCGCGGCCGGCGGCGTCGAGGATGATCCGCTCGTCCAGCCGGGCGACAAGCTCTATGTCCCCGCTGCCGAGCTTTTCTATATCTATGGCCAGGTCAATGCGCCGGGCGCCTATCCGCTCAAGATCGAGATGACGCTGCGCCGCGCGCTCGCCCGTGGCGGCGGCCTCACTCCCAACGGCTCGGAAAAGCGCATCAAGCTCTATCACGACGGCACGGAAAAGAAGGTCGGCATGGATTATGTGATCCAGCCCGGCGACGTGCTCGTGGTCGGCGAACGACTCTTCTGATCGCCCGCGTTTAAGGGAGCAGCCCCGTGAATCTCGTTCAGTTCCTCCGCATCCTGATGGCCCGCAAGGCCATCATCATCGCGACGCTGCTCGCTTCGCTGGTGACCGCAATCATCGTGTCGCAGTTGCTTCCGCCGCGCTACGAAGCGCGCAGCCGGGTGATCCTCGATCTGATCAAGCCCGATCCGGTCACCGGCCAGTTGATCGCCACCAACATGCTGCGCAATTATATCAGCACGCAGATGCAGCTTATCGAGGATCTGCAGACTGCGGAGCCGGTGATCGACAAGCTCGGCTGGGCCAATGATCCCGCGCTGATCGAGTCCTATGCGCGCGCGACCGACGGGAAGGGCACCGACATCCGCCGCTGGCTGGCGCAGCAGATCGCCGACAACACCAAGGCGAGCATGGTCGAGGGCAGCAACATCCTCGAGATCAGCTATCGCGGCTCCAGCCCTGAATTCGCCAAGCAGATCGCGGACCTGATCCGCGACACCTTCATTGAGCAGAATCTGCGCTCGACGCGTGAAACCTCGGCGCGCACCGCCGACTGGTATCGCGATCAGGCCGAGCGCGCCAAGGCCGATCTGACTGCGGCCGAGGACGCCCGCACCGCCTATGCCAAGGCGAACGGCATCGTTCTCGACGCCACCAATACCGATCTCGAAAGCCAGAAGCTGACGCAGCTCTCGGGCGCCTCGACGCTCCCGGCGACGATCACCAGCATGGCCTCGCCCGCGCAGACCCAGCTCGATCAGGTCGACCAGCAGATCCAGCTCGCCGCTTCCACGCTCGGTCCCAACCACCCGACCTTCATCGCGCTCCAGAAGCAGCGCCAGGTGCTCGCGGCCGAAGTCGCGCGCACCGGCGGCGGCGGCGGCGTCAGCGCCGCGCAGATCGAAGGCAAGTTCCAGGCGCAGAAGGCGCGCGTTCTGGGCGAGCGCGACAAGATCGACCGCATCAACCAGATGCAGCGCGACATCGACATGAAGCGCGATCAGTATCAGAAGTTCGCTTCCTCGGCGGCGCAGCTCCGCGTCCAGGCGGATGTCGGCGAGACCAGCCTCGAACCGCTGGGCAACGCCACTGCGCCGGAAAAGCCGAGCTTCCCGAACATTCCGCTGATCATCGGCGGCTCGATCGGCCTCGGCCTCGCGCTCGGCGTCGGCCTCGCGCTGCTCGTCGAACTGCTCAATCGCCGCATCCGGAGCGATACCGACCTTGAGCATGCCGCCGGCGTTCCCGTCTTTTCGGTCGTCGGCAGCACGCGGAATCCCAATGGCCTCGTCAGCCGCGTCCTGCGCTTCATCGACCGCAGGAACCGTCGGCGCGGCGAGCTGGCGGAGGCTTAAGTCATGGACAATATCGATATCATCGCCAGCGAGCCGGCGGCCGAGCCCGCCGCGCCCGAGCCGAGCTGGGAAGCCGGCCCCGAATATCATATCGCGTCGGTGATGCTGTCGGATCCGACCAGCATCAATGCCGAGGCGATCCGCGGCCTGCGTACGCGCATCATGGCGCAGCATGTCCGCGAAGGGCGGCGCGCGCTCGCCTTCTGCACGCCCTCGACGGGGTCGGGCTGCACCTATGCGGCATTCAACCTCGCCGTCGCCATGGCGCAGATCGGCGTCCGGACCGTCATCGTCGACGGCAATCTGCGCACGCCCAGCATCGCCGGGCTTTGCGATCTGCCCGAAGGCACGCCGGGCCTGTCCGAATATCTCGCCGACGAAGGCATGCGCCTGTCGCAGATCATCAATGCCGAAGTGCTGCCAAACCTCTCGGTCGTGGCGGCGGGCGCCGTTCCGGCCAATCCCCAGGAATTGCTGTCGGGCGATCGCTTCCGCTCGGCGGTCGATCAGTTGCTGCGCCAGTTCCAGCTCACGATCATCGACACGACGCCCAGCAACACCTGCACCGATGCGCAGCGCGTCGCGACCGTCGCCGGCTACAGCATCATCGTCGCGCGCAAGCACAAGACGCATTACAGCGATGTGCAGATGCTGGCCCGGCTGCTGCGCGCCGACCGTTCGGTGATCGTCGGCACCGTCCTGAACGACTTCTGATGGACATGAGCAGCTCTGCGCGCCCCGGCGACAGCCGCGCGGCTCTTGCCGCGCACTGGCCGCTTTTTCTCGGCATCCTGGCGCTGCTCGTGCCCACCATCATCACCATCGCGCAAAATACCTGGACGGCCGAGGCCGGCGTCCACGGCCCCATCGTGCTCGCGACCGGCATCTGGCTGGTCGCGCGGCGGTGGAAGGAAATGCTCAGCATCCGCCAGCCCGGATCGGCGCTGATCTTCTGGGCGGGATCGGTCGTCCTGCTCGTCGCCTATGTGCTTGCGCGCGCTTTTGATTTCCTCGTCATCGAGGCGGCGGCGCTGCTCTTCGAGCTGGTGCTGATCTTCTATTATTATTTCGGGCGCGAGGCGGTGACCCGCATGTGGTTCCCGATCCTCTATCTCTGCTTCGCGGTGCCCATTCCCGGGTGGGTGATCGACACGATCACCGCGCCGCTCAAATCCTTCATCTCGCACACAGCGACGATGCTGCTCACCAAGGCCGGCTATCCGATCGTGCGCGAAGGCGTCACGCTCTACATCGCGCAATATCAATTGCTGGTCGAGGATGCGTGCGCCGGCCTCAATTCGCTCATCAGCCTCACCGCGATCAGCCTCTTCTACATCTACATCCTTCACAACGCGTCGGTGCGATATTCGCTGTTTCTGATGCTATGGATCATCCCGGCCGCGCTGCTCGCCAATCTGGTGCGCGTCATCATCCTCGTGCTCATCACCTATTATTTCGGCAACGCGGCGGCGCAGGGCTTCCTGCACTCGACCGCCGGGCTGCTGATGTTCGCGACTGCGCTGCTCGGCATTTTCGCCGTCGACAGCCTGATGACCCCCATTCGCCGGATGCTCACCAAATCGGCGCCCCCGGCCGTTTCCGGCGAGGAGCATAAGGCATGAACCGGCGCGATCTCCTGGTCGGCGCGGCCTGCCTTGCCGCCGCCGGCGGCGCCGAGGCGATCCGCCCGCGCAACCGCATGTCGCTGGTCCATGGCCGCAAGCTGGCCGACGCCATCCCCCTCACCTTCGAGGGCTGGAAGCAGATGGACACCAACGCCATCGTGACGCCGGAAAGCGACAACAGCCTCGCGAACAAGCTCTATAGCCAGCAGGTCTCGCGCCTCTATGTGCGACCCAATGGCGATTATGTGATGCTGCTCATCGCTTATGGCGATACGCAGAGCGACAACCTCCAGCTTCACCGGCCCGAGGTCTGCTACCCCGCATTCGGCTTCCAGGTGACCGAGAGCGAGGCGTTCGATTTCGATCTTGATCGCGGGGTGACGCTTCCCGGTCGCCGCCTGACTGCGTCGACGCCCGACCGCACCGAACATATCAGCTACTGGACGCGGATCGGCGAATATCTGCCTGCCGATGGTCGCCAGCAGCGTTCGATGAAGCTGCGCCAGGCCATCGCCGGCATCATTCCGGACGGCGTGCTCGTCCGCATCTCCAACGGGCTCAGCGACCGCGAGGCCGCCTTCGAGCTCAACGAGGCCTTTGCGCGCGCAATGATCCGCGACATGAAACCCGATATGCGCGCTGCGCTGATCACCACCGAAAAGGCCCGGGAGCTTAGCCAGCCCTCGGGCAAGGCGTGATCGCATGGCGGCCGACCGGCCCGATCGGCCCGTTCTGACAAGCGAGGCGGCGCGGCTGCGGAGCCGGCGGGGACTGCCGGCATGGGCATGATGTCGCCGCGTCCCGAACCCGCGGGCGCGACCACGCCGGCGGCGACCACCGTCGACGCGCCGGCGGAGGCGCAGCGTCATTCCCCGGCGATGATGGAACTGGCGGTGCTCCTGCTCCGCCTTGTCGAGATTGGCGTCATCCTTGGCTCGGCGGCGCTGTCGGCGGTGCTGACGATCGATTCGGCGCCCGGCGACATGGCCGGCGCCTATGTGAATACCGTGCTTGTCGCCGCGCTGTTCTTCGCGGGGCTCAGCGAAATCACCGGCTGCTACGATGTGGACGTCCGCTTCCAGGTGCGCCAGTCGTGGAGCCGCGTGATGACCGCCTGGCTGGCGACGCTCATCTTCCTGCTGACCCTGGGCTTCCTGCTCAAGGTATCCGACAATTTTTCGCGCGGCTGGGCGCTCGCCTGGTTCGGCATCGGCGCGGTCGGACTGCTCGGCGTCCGCGCGGCGGGCACCGGCTGGATGCTTCGGCTCAAGCGGCGCGGCGTTTTCAACCAGCGCGTCGCCATCTTCGGCGCCGAAGCGCAGGGTGACCGGCTCGCGCGCTATATCAACGGCAACGATAAGCTGACGATCGATCTCGTCGGCTTCTTCGACGATCGCACGCCCGATCGTCTGCCCGATCGCGAAACCAGCCTGGCGTTGCGCGGCAATCTCGACGATCTGATCGAGCTTATTCGCGAAGGCCGGGTCGAACAGGTGATCGTCGCCCTGCCCTGGTCCGCAGAGGCGCGCCTGCAGGAAATCGTCGCGATCCTCTCGGTTACGCCTGTCCGTATCCGCCTTGCGCCCGACATGGCGGTGTTCGCCTTTGCGCAGCGCCCCGTGGTGATGCTCGGCGATCTGCCGGTAATGACTCTGTTCGAGCGCCCCATTTCGGGTCTGGATCAGATCATCAAGAAGGTGGAGGACCTCGTCCTCGCCTCGCTGGCGTTGCTGCTGGTCTCGCCCATTCTCCTTGTCGCGGCTATTGCGATCAAGCTCGACAGCCCCGGCCCGGTTTTCTTCCGGCAGGAACGCGAAGGCTTCAACAACCGCCGCTTCCGCATCTGGAAGTTCCGCTCGATGCGGCAGGACCGGTGCGAGGCCGATGCGATCGTCCAGGCCAAGCGCGGCGATCCCCGCGTGACGCGCGTCGGCTGGTTCCTCCGCCGGACGAGCATCGATGAACTGCCTCAACTCTTCAACGTCATGACCGGCGAAATGTCGCTGGTGGGCCCACGCCCGCACGCCCCGTCGACCCGCGCGGGCGAACGCCTCTTCTCCGATGTCGTCGCCAACTATGCGGCGCGGCATAAGGTGAAGCCCGGCATTACCGGGTGGGCGCAGGTCCATGGCTGGCGGGGCGAGACCGATACGGAGGAAAAACTGCTCCGCAGGCTCGAATGCGATCTCTATTATATCGAGAACTGGTCGGTCGCGCTCGATCTCTACATCATCGTGCGGACAGCCTTCTCGCTGTTATTCCAGCGCGCCGCATATTGATTTCCGATCAGTTCGGACGCGCATGGGGCCGTCCGCGCGGCAATTTCACGCATAATTTTCCCTTTTGCGACGCCACTCACCGCGAAACCTCGGCGCTTCGCCGCCATTAACCATAATTCGCTTGCGTCCGCGCCGACTCATCCCTGACAATGCAAAAGTCAAAAATGAAATGGTCGCGGGGAAATCGCTAAATTACATTGGCGCTCGGCCTTTGCCGATAATCGTGCGCACCGCACGTCATAGTTAAACCAACGATAACCAGAAACTCCGACTGCCGACTGAGGCTGTATCGGGTCCGAAACATTATCCACGAAGGCCGGTTGATTACGGCTTTCGGCGGATTAACCAGTGATGTGAACAGTATATAATGACCAGCGTCCTATATCCCGGAACACCAGACAACTCGCCGACAGCTCCCGTCGGCAGTGGGAGACCCGGGGTGGCAGATATCCAGATCAACGGCAGCGCGGCGCTTGCGGCTGCACTCGCCAATGCCAGGGGCGGGGAAACCTTCGTCCTCGCGGCGGGCGACTATGGCGATCTTTCTCTCTACGCCAAGAATTTTGCTTCCAACATCACGATCAAGTCGGCCAGCAGCTCCAGCCCGGCGCATTTCAACAGCGTCAGCGTGCTCAGCAGCTCGAACGTCACCTTCCAGGGGCTCGATATCGGCCACGCGCTATCGTCGAGCGAGGCCGAATATACGCCGATGGCGCGTGTTTCCGACGCCCGGAACGTCGTGTTCGACAGCGTCAAGATCCATGGCTCGCTGGACAATAACCCAGCTAATGACGGCCGCGGCCTTCAGGTCACGGGCTCAAGCGGCATCACCGTCACCAATTCGGAGTTCACCGATCTCGCCAACGGCATGATCTTCGACAGTTCGTCGGGCGTCACGGTTCGGAACAACAATATCCATGTCATGCGCAGCGACGGCATGGACTTCGCCAGCACCTCGCAGGTGATGATCGACGGCAACACGTTCCGCGACTTCCATCCCGCCGCTGGCGATCATCCGGATGCGATGCAGTTCTGGAACAAGAACGGCTCTACGAACGTCCGCGACGTCACCATCATCAACAACGTCGTTCTTGCCGGCACCAGTTCCGGTTCGCAGGGCGTGTTCATGTCGGACAATGGCGGCTACGCCTATCAGAATGTCCTCATTCAGAATAATCTGATCTTCACCGGCGGCCAGTGGAACGGCATCATGGTGGCTGGCGCCGAGGGCATCAAGGTCATCGGCAATACGGTGCTGTCCCCGTCGAACGACAGCCTGATGGCGTGGATCCGCATGGAAGACGTCACCAACGGCCTCGTCCAGAACAATGTGACCGACAAGATCATCAACGAAGGCGCGCACACCGCCGCTCTCGTCAACAATCTGTCGCTCAACGGCGATTCGGCCAGCCAGGCCCTGATCCCCAATCTGCTCAACGGCGCCAACACGACGATCAGCGATCTGGTGATCGCAGGTTACGGCTATCACCCGTTGACGACGACGCCTTCGACATCGTCGACCAGCTATTCCAGCGCCGGAAGCCTGTTCAGTTCGCTCCTCGGGCGGATCTATACAGGCACCGCTGCGGTGACGAACGATATCGATCGCCTCATGCCGACATTCGCCATGTCCAACCCCTCGGCGGCGGACTCGCAGGATCTCGGCAAGCTCCTGTCGTCGGCAGGGCTGACCTCTTCGCCGTCGACCTCGACGACGCAGACGCTGAGCGCCACCTCGACGGCAGGCAGCATCGGCGCCGGCGATATGATGGCCCATGGTTCGCTCACCACCTTGCTGAGCCAGCACACCCACGCCATCGCCTGAGGATCGCTCCCCCCGGGGCGGCGCGCGCTTTCAGATATTGATGCGAAAGCGCGCGCCGCCTTCCGGCGCGTCGTCGATCTGGATCGATCCGTCGTGCGCCAGCACGATCTGGCGCGCGAAGCTCAGCCCGACGCCGGTCCCCTTGGCCTTGGTGGTGAAGAAGGGAAGGAAGATGTCGCCGCGCATCGCCTCGGGCACGCCCGGGCCGTTGTCGGTCACGTCGATCCGCACGCCACCGCCCTGTATCGCCGCCATGGCCAGCGTCAGCCGCGCCTTCCCACCGCCGGCCGAAGCCGCCTCGGCGCCGTTCCTCAGCAGATTGATCAGCACCTGGGCCAGCAGATCGGGATCGGCGTCGATGCCGAGATCGGCCGGTGCGACGGCCAGCGTCAATGTCGCGCGATCGGCTGGCCAGTCCGCCGCGAAGAGCCGCTCCAGTTCCTGCGCGAAAGGCAATGCGGCGAAGCGACGGCGGCGAATCTCCGGCGCGCGACTGACCTGGCGATAAGTCTCGACGAAGTGCATCACGCCATCCGCGCGGCGCGACAGCGTCTCGACCGCTTCGCGCGCATCGGCGATGGCGGGATCGCCATGATCGTCGATCCCGCGCATCAACCCCGCCGCCGTGCGTGCAAGCGACGTGACCGGCGTCATCGAGTTCATGATCTCGTGCGTCAGCACGCGGATCAGGTCGCTCTGAGCCGCGACCTCGACCGCGTTGAGCGCATCCTGGATCGGCTGGATCACCACGACCCGCGTCAGCCCGCCCAGTCTCTGCACCGCCGCCGAGCGGGCCATCGCGCGCTGCGGCCCGGTCGGCAGCATGAGCTGAACGAGGCGGCGGCGCGACGGGTCGCGATCTGCTAGATAGGCGGCCAGGTCTGCGCCAAAGGGCGCATAATCGGCGGCGCGCACACCTGCGCTTACGGGGAATAGCCGCCGCGCCGATTTGTTGATCGGCGTGATCCGGCCTTCGGGATCGACGACGAGGATCGCGGCCGGCGCATCGTCGACCAGCGCTTCGTGAAAGCGCTGAATATCGGCATCGCGCGCACGTTCGTCGCGCATCCGCGCCATGCCGGCGTCGAGCGCCGCGCCCAGCTCGTCAAAGCCGCCGCCCATGCCCGCGCCGCCGAAGCGCGCCGTCATATCGCCGAAACGGATCGCCTCGACGAAACGGGCCACTTCACGATTGGTCCGCTCGACATGCCGCCACAACAGCCAGGCCGCGCTCGCGACAAGGAGTCCCGCGACGATGCGCGCCGCCCCCAATCCGGGCGTCGTCAGGCTCAGCGCCAGCAGCGCAACCGCGCCGAGCAGCAGCGCCAGCCTCGCCAGGAGGCCCAGCGTGAAGCGCGCGTTAAAGCCCATGCTTCTCCATTCGGCGGTAAAGCGATCCTCGCGTCAGCCCCAGTTCGGCGGCGGCGAGCGAGATGTTGTAACTGTGCTTGCGCAGCGCGCGCTCGATCATCTGCCGCTCGGCGCGATCGAGATTGAGATCGTCGACCGCAGCCGCCGGCTCCGCCGCGACAATCGGCGTCGGCGGCGCGCGCCCGATCGAAAAATCCTCTATCGTCAGCGGGCCGTCGACGGCCAGGATCGTCGCGCGTTCGGCGGCGTGGCGCAGCGCGCGTACGTTGCCCGGCCAGTCATAGCCGACGAGCGCAGCCATCACGCCATCGGGCACCGGCTGGCGCGCGCGGCCATATTTGCGCGCATAAATGTCGAGGAAATGCTCGATCAGCAGCGGCACGTCCTCGCGCCGCTCGCGCAGTGGCGGCAGCATGATCCCCACGGTATTCAGCCGGAACAGCAGATCCTGCCGGAAACGCCGCTCGTCGTTGAGCTCCGCCGTCGTCATGTTGGTCGCGGCGATGACGCGCACGTCGATATCGACCGGCCGGTTCGCGCCCACCGGCGTCACGCGGCGCTGTTCGAGCGCGGTGAGCAGCTTTGGCTGCAGGTGCAGCGGCAGATTGCCGATCTCGTCGAGGAAGAGCGTGCCGCCGTCGGCCGCCTCGATCCGCCCCATCCGGTCGGTGCGCGCATCCGTGAACGCGCCTTTGACATGGCCGAACAGCTCGCTGTCGAACAATGTTTCAGCGACCGCGCCAAGATCGACAGAGACCATCAGCTTTTCGGCGCGGCGCGACAGGCGGTGCAGTTCGCGCGCCACCAGCTCCTTGCCCGTGCCATTCTCACCCAGAATCAGCACATTGGCGTCGGTCGGCCCGGCGCGCGCGATCAGCGAATGGACGCGCGCCATTGCGGGCGACCCGCCGAGCAGCGCCGTGTCGCCTGCAGGCGCCGCCAACGACGCAGCCTTGCGCTTCTCCGTGTCGATCGCGCGGCGCGACTGGCGCAGCGCCGCCGCCGTCCGCACCGTCGCCAGCAGCCGCTCGTTCGACCAGGGCTTGGACACGAAATCGGTCGCCCCGCGCTTCATCGCCTCGACCGCGATCTGCACCCCGCCATGCGCCGTGATCATCACCACCACCGCCTCGGGATCGCGTTCGAGGAAACGGCTGAGCCAGGTGAATCCTTCTCGCGCATCGGTGGCCCCGCGCGCGAAATTGGCGTCGAGCAGGATTGCGTCG
Source organism: Sphingomonas sanxanigenens (assembly GCA_003240855.1). Taxonomy (GTDB): domain Bacteria; phylum Pseudomonadota; class Alphaproteobacteria; order Sphingomonadales; family Sphingomonadaceae; genus Sphingomonas_L; species Sphingomonas_L sanxanigenens_A. The sequence goes on along the minus strand of QFNN01000010.1, from coordinate 2,749 downwards.
GGCTGCCGTCCCGCGATCGCGTCGAACGCCTGCTGGGGATGCGTCGCCACGACAACTTCAGTGAAGAGGTCGCGCAGCAGCAGCCGCGCGGCGAGGAGGATGTCCTCGTCATCGTCGACGACGACGCACAGCTCATATGGCTTTGCCTGCTCCATGTCCGCTTTCGTACAGAACCTGTCCGCTTCCGGACAATCAATAAGCGTGCCAACGGGCCACGCCATTCGATGAACGACGTTTTTCCGAGCTTTTCCAGACTTGGCACGGCGCCTGCAATGCTCCGGACGTCTCAACAAGGAGCTTGACCATGTACACCCCTGAAAGGCGTCCCCTCCAGTCCGCGATCGCCGCCCTGCTCTTCGCGTCGGCTGTCACCTTCGCCACCGTCGCGCCCGAGCCGGCCCACGCGGATGCCGGTAAATCCCGCATTTCCTGCTTGGCCTCGGCCGAAGCCATGCCGTCCCCGCGTCACATCCTGGCCTGATGCCGGGGATGATCGTCGTGGGGGCCGCCATGTCCGCTTCCGGACACCGACTGTCCGTTTCCGGACACCGGGCATGCGGGGCGCGTCGATGAGCGTGATCCGCATGCCCGCCGAGCCCCGCAACGACGTCGGCCCGAACAGCGGCGGCGCGATGGATCGCGTCGTCGAACGCAAGGGCATTTCAAAAAAGATCAAGCTGGCGATCGCCGCCGGCGCGCTGGCGATCGCGGCGGGCGGCTTCTACGCTTATGCCCCGCGCGCGGACCAGCAGACGGTCGCCGCCGACAGTCTCACCATCTCGCCCGTCACCAAGGGCGTGTTCGACGATTTCCTGCCGCTGCGCGCGCGCGTCACGCCGCTCATCACCGTCTATCTCGATGCGATCGAGGGCGGTCGGGTCGAAAAGGTTCTGGTCGAGGACGGCGCAACCGTCACCGCCGGCCAGCCGCTCGCGGTGCTGTCCAACGCCGAGCTTCAATTGTCGGTCCTCGCGCGCCAGACCGAAGTCACCCAGCAGGTCAATTCAATGCGCAGCCAGGAACTGGCGCTGTCGCAGACGCGCCTGCAGAATGAACGCGCCCTGCTGGAAGCCGAGCTCGACCTGCGCAAGGCGGAGCGCCAATATGCGCGCGAACAGCCGCTGGCCGCCAAGGGTTTCGTCTCGGGCCAGGCGTTTCGCGACACCAGCGACAATCTCGACTATCAGCGCCATCGCCGCGACGTGCTCAAGCGCGCGCAGTCAAGCGACGAGCGCCTGCAGACCGGCCAGCTCGCCCAGCTCCGCGCCTCGGCGGATTCGATGGAATCGGGGCTTGGCATCGCGCGCGCCAATCTCGATGCGCTCAATCTGCGCGCGCCCGTCTCGGGCCAGCTTTCGTCCTTCTCGATCCAGGTCGGCCAGTCGATGGCGCGCGGCGAGCGCATCGGCCAGATCGACAGCCCCGGCCGTAACAAGCTGATCGCCGGGATCGACGAATTCTACCTCGGCCGCGTCCAGCCCGGCCAGATCGCAACCGCCGAGAGCGGCGGAAAGACGTGGAAGCTGAAAGTCTCGAAAATCTATCCGCAGGTGAAGAACGGCCAGTTCGAGGTCGATCTCGTTTTCCTCGACGGCGAGCCGCAGGGCCTCCAGCGCGGCCAGTCGGTGCAGGTCAGGCTGACGCTGGGCGATCCCGCGCCCGCGCGTCTGATTCCCGGCGGCGCCTTCTACAACGACACCGGCGGCGCGTGGGTGTTCGTCGTCTCGCGCGATGGCAGCCAGGCGGTCAAGCGCCAGGTCCGTCTCGGCCGCCGCAACGCCGATTATATCGAAGTGCTCGACGGCCTCGACGTCGGCGAGCGCGTCATCACCTCACCCTATGCCGGATTCGCAGACAAGGACCGGCTTGATCTCACCAGGCAGTGAAAGGCCCGATTATGCTCAGCATGCGTGAACTCTCGCGGGTTTACCGCACCGACACGGTCGAGACGACCGCGCTCGACCGCATCGATTTCACCGTCGACGAAGGCGAATTCGTCGCAATCATGGGGCCTTCGGGCTGCGGCAAATCGACGCTGCTGAACATCATCGGCATGCTCGACAGCCCGTCGAGCGGCTCCTACCGTTTTGCCGGGCAGGAAGTGGCCGGGCTGAACGAGGCCGGTCTATCCGAGGTGCGCAAGCAGAATATCGGCTTCATCTTCCAGAGCTTCAATCTCGTCGACGAGCTGAGCGTGCGCGAGAATGTCGAGCTGGCGCTGCTTTATCACAAGGTCGCCCCCGCCGAACGCAAGGCGCGCGTGGATCGGGTAATGGACCGCGTCGGCATCGCGCACCGCGCGAAGCACCGCCCCAGCCAGCTTTCGGGCGGCCAGCAGCAGCGCGTCGCCGTCGCCCGCGCGCTCGTCGCCGAACCGAAGCTCATTCTCGCCGACGAACCGACCGGCAACCTCGACACCGTGCATGGAGAGGAAGTGATGCACATGCTCCAGCAGCTCAACGTCGAAGGCTCGACCATCGTGATGGTCACGCACTCGCCCGCCCATGCCGATTATGCCGGCCGCATCGTCAACATGCTCGACGGGCGCATCCTGCAGGAACATCGCCGCGCGGCCTGAGGGCGCGGCGGGCAAGCGGGACAGGGAAAGGAAAGACAAGTCATGTGGCGCAATTATCTGACCGTCGGGCTGCGGGCGCTGGCCAAGAGCCGTGTCTATGCCTTCATCAACATTTTCGGCCTGGCGGTCGGCATCGCGGCCTGCCTGATGATCCTGCTCTATGTCCGCTAT
>QFNN01000140.1 GCA_003240855.1 Sphingomonas sanxanigenens | reverse complement strand
CAACGCTTCGATCACGCAGAACAATTTCCGCGGCAAGGGGCAGACGGCGCGCGCGTCGGTGGACTGGTCGGCCTATTCCAAGTCGATCTCGCTGGGCTTCACCGAGCCTTATCTGTTCGACAAGAACATCGCGATCGGCGGCGACATCTTCCGCCGCGACCTCAATTCGTTCAACTATCTGAACAGCAACCGTAATACGACCTACTCGCAGGTCACCACGGGGTTCCAGATCCGCGTTGGCGTGCCGCTGACCGAATATTGGCAGTTGCAGGGCCGCTATGGCCTCAGCTTCGACGACGTCACGCTCGACAAGAATACCTATTATATCGACGGCCAGTGCAGCCCGCTGCTCGCCGGCCGCTACCTCTGCGACGCGATCGGCAAGCGGACGACGTCGTCGGTCGGCTATTCGCTGGCGTTCAGCAATCTCAACAACTCGCTCCGCCCGACCGCCGGCCATCGCTTCACGATCAGCCAGGACGTCGCAGGCCTTGGCGGCAGCGTGCGCTATGTCCGCTCGCGCGTCGACGGCGCAAAATATTGGGGGCTGGGCGGCGGCTTCATCTTCTCGGTTCAGGGCGAGGCGGGCAATATCTTCGCGTTGCAGAAGAGCCCGGGGCCGGGCGTCGACGCAGTGCGCCTCGTCGATCGCTTCTATCTGGGCGATCCGCAGATTCGCGGCTTTGACATTCGCGGCATCGGCCCGCGTGTGATCCGCTATCCGATCGATACGAGCGATCCGAACAATCCCGTCGTCATCACCGACCGCAAGCAGGTGACCGACGACGCGATCGGCGGCCGCTATTACTATATGACCCGCGCCGAGCTGCAGCTTCCGCTTGGCGCCGGCGCGCGGTCAATGGGGCTCAGGCCTTCCATCTATGTCGATGCGGGTGCTGTCTGGGGCGTCACCAGGCCCAACGTCATCAGCAATCCGAACGGCACCAGCATTCCGGTGCGTGACGTGAACGGCAATGCGCTTTATACGGACGGGGCGGGGAACACGACCACCAACCCGATCAGGCAGGACGGCACGGCCAATACGCCCTTGGTCAACACCATCGCGCCGTTCAAGGAAGAGTTTTTGGGCAATACGCCCAAGCCGCGTGTTTCGGTTGGTTTCGGTGTGAACTGGAATTCGCCCTTCGGGCCGTTCCGCATCGATATCGCGAAGGCGCTGCTGAAAGAACGGGGCGACGATCCAAAACTGATAACCTTCAACGTAGGAACTCAATTCTGATGAAAAAGCTTGCTTTTGCCGCGGCTCTCCTTGCCGCGACCGTCATTCCCGCCGCGGCTCAGGCGCAGGTGGGCGTCGCCGACATCCCGGCTGCGGTTCAGCAGACCACTGCGTTCCAGACCGCGACGACCCAGATGAAAACGACCTACAAGCCCCAGATCGACGCGTTCAACGCCAAGCAGGCCTCGCTCGCCGCCGAGATCAAGCCGATGGTCGACGCCTTCCAGGCCGCGCGCGCCAAGCCGGGCGCGACCGACGCGCAGCTCAAGCCGCAATATGACGCGATCCAGGCCAAGCAGGCCGCGATGCAGCAGCAGCTCGCGCCGCTCTATCAGCCGCTCGCCCGCGCCCAGGCCTATGTCGAGGACCAGATCGTGCAGAAGCTCGATCAGGCGACCAAGAGCGCGATGACCGCCCGTCAGGTCAAGGTCCTGCTCAAGCCGGATGCGGCCTATGCCTTCGATCCGACTGCGGACATCACCCCGGCGATCGTCGCCGAGCTCAACAAGCTCGTCCCCACCGCCAGCATCACCCCGCCGGCCAATTGGCAGCCGGGCCAGGCGCCCGCCGGCGCGACCCCGGCCAATCCGGCGCCGCAGGGCCGATGAGCCAGGGCGAAGGCGCTGGCACCGTGATTGGCCCGCTGGATATCCGGCGGGTCATGGCGGCGCTTCCGCACCGTTACCCGATGCTGCTCGTCGACCGGGTCGAGGAAATCGTCCCCGGCCAGTCGATCGCGGCGATCAAGGCGGTGTCGGTCAATGAGCCCTTTTTCCAGGGCCATTTTCCGACCCGTCCGATCATGCCCGGCGTGCTGATCGTCGAGGCGCTCGCCCAGGCGGCGGGCGTCCTCGCGGTCGAGTCCTTCGGGCTCGCTGGATCAGGCAAGCTCGTCTATTTCATGGCGATCGATGATGCGAAGTTCCGGACCCCGGTCGAACCCGGCGTGCTGCTTCGCCTCGAGGTCGAGTTCGTTCAGAAGCGGGCGGCGGTGAGCAAGTTCGCCGGTCGCGCGCTGATCGACGGGAAGGTCGCCGCGCAGGCGAACTTCACCGCGATGATCGCCGATCCGCCGGCGGCCTGAATGGTGCGTCGGAAAATGCGCTGAAGGCGCCGATCCAGGAAAAACGCACACTCTTGTAATCTGGCGGCCGCGCCTGTATGCGGCCGCCTTTCATTTGGCTGGTCGGAAACCAGCCGCCAAGGAGCCTGACCGATGAAGAAAGACACGCACCCCGACTATCACATGATCAAGGTGCAGATGACCGACGGCACCATGTACGAAACCCGCTCCACCTGGGGCAAGGAAGGCGACACGCTGCAGCTCGACATCGACCCGACCGTCCACCCGGCGTGGACCGGCGGCAAGTCCTCGCTTCTCGACAGCGGCGGCCAGGTCGCCCGCTTCAACAAGCGCTTCGGCGGGCTCACGCTCGGCAAGAAGTAAGCGGCGGCGCGCCGGCAGCGGCGCGCTTTCCGTCCGATCGAAGTGCCCGGTCGCCATGCAGGCGGCCGGGTTTTTCGCGTTTCGTGCCTATCTTGGTATAGTCGCGGCGCGCGCTCATCCGCTGCTAGCCTTGCGCAAGAGCGTGATAGATTTTGCTCTTTCGAGCCACTATCGTGATTGCCCGGCGTGTCGTCGGATGAAGGGCTGGAGGCGCGCATGGCTGACAAGAATCTCGATGGCGTGAAGCCCTATGGCGGCCCCGCCGGCGGCTGGGGCGCGTTGCGGGCCGTGGCGCTCGCGGTTCGCGACCAGATGGGCGCCAGCGCCAACACACGCGCGCTGCTCCAGATGAACCAGCCCGACGGGTTCGATTGCCCCGGCTGCGCCTGGCCCGATCCCAAGCATAGCTCGTCTTTCGAGTTTTGCGAGAATGGCGCGAAGGCCGTCACCTGGGAAGCGACCGCCAAGCGCGTCGATCCGGCCTTCTTCGCGCAGCACAGCGTCAGCGAATTATGGGAATGGACGGACTTCCATCTCGAGGATGCCGGCCGGCTCACACACCCGCTGCGCTACGACGCCGAAACCGATCATTTCGCGCCGATCGAGTGGGACGAGGCCTTCGCGCGCATCGGCGCGGTCATGCGGGCGATGGACGATCCCAACCGGATGGAGTTCTATACCTCGGGCCGCGCATCGAACGAAGCGGCCTTTGTCTATCAGCTTCTCGCCCGCGCATATGGCACCAACAATTTCCCCGATTGCTCGAACATGTGCCACGAAGCGACCAGCGTGGGCCTGCCCCGGTCGATCGGCGTCGGCAAGGGCACGGTGACGCTCGAGGATTTCGAGCATGCGGACGCCGTTTTCTGCATCGGTCACAATCCGGGCACCAATCATCCGCGGATGCTCGCGACCCTGCGTGAGGTGTCGCGGCGCGGCGCGCCGATCATCGTCGCCAATCCGCTGCGCGAACGCGGGCTTGAGCGCTTCCAGGATCCCCAGATTCCGATCGAGATGGCGACCAACAGCGCGACTCCGCTTGCGTCCGCCTATCATCTCGTCCGCGTCGGCGGCGATGTCGCGATGTTCAAGGGCATGATGAAGGCGTTGTTCGCCGCTGACGAGATGAACCTCGGCACCGGCGGCCCCGGCCTGCTCGACCGCGCCTTCATCGCCGAGCATACCGTCGGCTTCGAGGCCCTGAAGGCAGACATCGAGGCGACCGAGTGGACGAAGATCGAGGCGCGTTCCGGCCTCACCCGCGCCGCGATCGAAAGCATGGCGGAGGTCTATTGGCGCTCCGAACGCGTCATCATGTGCTACGGCATGGGCCTGACCCAGCACCGCCACGGCACCGAGAATGTGCAACAGATGGCCAATCTGCTCATGCTTCGCGGCAATATCGGCAGGCCCGGGGCCGGGATCTGCCCTCTGCGCGGCCACAGCAACGTGCAGGGCGACCGCACCGTCGGCATCACCGAAATCCCGACCGAGGCCTTCCTGGCGCGGCTCGACAAGGCGTTCGGCATCTCCAGCCCGCGCGCCCACGGCCATAATGCGGTAGAGGCTGTCGCGGCGATGCGCGACGGCGCGGCGAAGGGGTTTATCGGCCTTGGCGGCAATCTGGCGGTCGCGATGAGCGATCCGGAAGCCAGCTTCCCCGCCTTCCGGAAACTCGATCTCAACGTCCAGATCGTTACCAAGCTCAACCGCACCTGTCTGCTGACCGCCAGGGAGAGCATCATCCTGCCATGCCTCGGCCGCACCGAGCAGGACGTTCAGCAGGGCGGCGTGCAGGCGGTGACGGTCGAGGATTCGATGTCGATGGTCCACGCCTCGCGCGGCAAGCTCAAACCCGTCTCGGGAGACTTGCGCTCCGAACCCGCGATCATCGCCGGCATCGCCAAGGCCGCGCTGCCGGACACCGCCGTCGACTGGGACGGCATGGTCGCCCACTATGACCGCATCCGCGACAAGATCGAGGAGGTTTTCCCCGACTTCTTCGATTTCAACGCGCGCATCCGCACGCCGGGAGGCTTTCGTCTGCGCGTGGGCGCCTCGAACCGCGAATGGGATACGCCCGACGGCAAGGCGCATTTCCTGGTCTTTGCCGGCATGGACGAGGATGAAGGGCGTGACGACGGCATGCTCACGCTCGCTACGCTGCGCAGCCACGATCAGTATAACACCACCATCTATGGGCTGAACGATCGCTATCGCGGCATTACCGGGCGGCGCGACGTCATTTTCGCCAATATCGATGATCTGACCGAACTCGGCCTTGCGCATGGCGATCTGGTCGATGTGATCGCCGGCCCGGGCCGGGTGCTCGCGGGGCAGACTGTGGTCGCGCACAGCATTTCGCGCGGTTCGGTCGGCGCTTATTATCCCGAGGCCAATTGCCTCATCGCGCTTGACGATCACGACCGGAGCAGCGGCACGCCTTCATACAAGTCGGTCCCCGTCCGGTTGCGGGCGGCGGCGCGATCCGACGCCGCCTGAGCGCCACATGATCGGCGAACCGGCCATCGCCGTCGGCTTTACGCGGCTGGTGCGCGATGGAAACGCCGCGCCGATCGAACGCATGCTCGCGCGCGAGACGCCGATCGCGATCGAGATCAATGGCATCGGCTACGCGGTGCTCATGGCGACGCCCGCCGACCTTGAGGATCTGGCTTTTGGTTTCCTCCTCACCGAAAGGCTGATCGACAGCCCGGCAGATATCGTCGCGGTCGATGCGCATGACGCAGGGCAGGGCGTGGTGCTGCGCATCGCCGTTGTCGAAACGGTTGGCGCGCGCCTGTTCGATCGTGTCCGTCACCGCACGTCGGATTCTTCCTGCGGGTTGTGCGGCATCGAGAATCTGGAACAGGCGCTGCGGCCGCTGCCTCGCGTCGGCCGCCGCTGGGCCGGAGATTCGCAGGCCGTTTTCCGCGCGCTGGACGCGTTGGAAGCGCGACAGGCGCTTAACCGCGACACTGGCGCGGTTCACGCCGCCGCCTTCTGCTCTGCCGCGGGTGAGGTGATGACGGTCCGCGAGGATGTCGGCCGCCACAATGCCTTCGACAAGCTGATCGGCGCGATGCTCCGCGCGGCGCAGGGTTGGGACGGCGGATTCGCGCTTCTTTCCTCGCGCTGCTCCTACGAGCTGGTCGAAAAGGCCGTGCTCGCAGGCTGCACGATGCTCGCGACGATTTCTGCGCCCACCGCGCTGGCGGTCGACCGCGCGGCCGAGGCCGGGCTCGCGCTTCATGTCCTCACGCGCCGCGACGCCACGCTCGTCCGGCTGGCATGACCATCGGCGCGATACTGGCCGGCGGGCAGGCGCGACGCTTCGGCAGCGACAAGGCGCTGGCCGAGTGGCGCGGCAAGGCGCTGATCGATCATGTCGCGGCGACGCTTGCGCCGCATGTCGATGCGGTTGTGATCTGCGGTCGGGATCATCCCGGGGCCGCCTCGATCCCCGATCGCCCATATGCCGATCTCGGCCCGCTCGGCGGGATCAACGCCGCGCTTCATCACGCCCGCGCGCATGGCCATGCGTTCGTCCTGTCGCTTCCCTGCGATACGCCGCTGATTGATGAAGCGCTGCTCGCCGCGCTTGGCGCTGCAGGCGGCTCCGCCTATCTCGCCGCCATGCCCGTGATCGGGCTTTGGGAAAGCCGCCACGCCGACGCGCTCGACGACATGCTCGCGGGAACGGGGAGCCGTTCGATCCGCCGCTGGGCCGCGAGCATCGGCGCAGCGCCGCTCGAACTGGGGCGTCCACTCAACATCAACCGCCGTGAGGATCTTCACGATCTGCCTGTATAGGCGCCCCGGGGGCATTT
>QFNN01000009.1 GCA_003240855.1 Sphingomonas sanxanigenens | reverse complement strand
GCGGTCGAGCGCCGGGGCGATCGCATCGGCATAGGCGCGTCCCTCGGGGCTGAGCGTTACGCGCCGGCCGCTGCGCTGCAACAGGCTGATCTGCAGCCAGTCCTCAAGTGTCGCGATCTGGCGGCTGACGGCGCTCTGCGTCAGCCCGACCTCATCGCCCGCGCGTGAGAAACTGTCATGACGCGCGGCGGCGACAAAACTCGCGAGCGCACCCATCGGCGGGAGAAGGCGGCGGCGTCCATCGCTCATCACATATTCCATTTTATCATCAACAGATGAAGTCATTATGTTTGTGCTGGTCGCTTGTCCAATTCAAAGGCGCAGTCCTCAAGATCTTCATCGAAGGAATGGGACATGGCGGTCATCGAACGGCTGGTGCGGGGACAGATCGGCGCGGAGGCGGCGGAACGGCTGCTGGCGACGATCGTCATCGACGAGGCGATCGTCGCCGGGCGCGACGGCCAGGTGACGCGCGCGGGCTTTGCGACCGCGCTGGGCGTGTGCCTGTTCGACGCGCTGCTCAGGGTCGTGCCGACCGGCGCTGCCTATGTCGCCGATCGCATCGCGGCAGGCGAGCGCGTCAACTTCGATCATGGCGCGATCCGCACCATTCGTTTCCCCGACCGGCCGACCGGCGCGTTGCCTGCCGGGCAGGATGCCTTCCGCCGTATCCTGGAGCCGCTGGGCTATACGGTCGCGGGCCTCTATCCGCTGCCGCGCCTGAAGATGACCGGCCGTGCCTATCGCCACTGCGACTATCCCGAGGCGATCCCGCAATATTTCCTCAGCGAACTTCATGTCGACCAGTTTGACGAGGCGTTCGGCGCGGCGGCGGACCGCATATTCGGCGCATCGCGCGATCCGCTCGGCGCGGCGGCGCTCAGCATGCTCAATCTCTTTGCGGCCGGGCAGGATGCGCCCTTCGCGCTGGCCGAGGCCGCACTGCCTGAGATTCTGGCGGCGTTCGATCGCCAGCACGCCGAACCGACCGTCGCCGATTATGAGGCGCTGCTGGCGCAGTCGCCGGAGGCGGCGTGGATCGCGACCGAAGGCAACGCCTTCAATCATGCGACCGATCGCGTCGCGGATGTCGGGGCGCTCGCCGATCGCGAGCGCGCGATGGGCCGCCCGATCAAGGAGCGCGTCGAGGTTTCGGCCAGCGGGCGCGTGCGCCAGACCGCCTATCGCGCCGATCCGGTGCTGCGCCGCTTCCGCACTCCGGCGGGTGAGGAGGCGCGCCAAGTGCCGGGTTCATTCTACGAGTTCATCACGCGCGAGGTCGATCCCGCGACGGGCGCGCTCGATCTGGCTTTCGACAGCGGCAATGCGACGGGCATTTTCGCGATGACCAAGGCGGCATGACGCTCGACGCCTTCGCGGCGATCGTCGGCGACGCGCACCTGCTGCGCGCGCCCGGCGATCTCGCGCGCTATGATGTTGACGGGCGGCAGGGCGGCGGCGCGGCGCTGGCCGTCCTGCGCCCCGGATCGACGGCGGAAGTCTCGGCGCTGATGCGCGCGGCGGCGGCCGAAGGAATCCGGCTGGTCCCGCAGGGCGGGCGAACAGGGCTGGTCGGCGCAGGGCTGGCGAAGGGCGAAGTGGTGCTGAGCCTGGAACGGCTCAACCGCGCCCCCGCGATCGATGCGCTCAATCGCAGCGCCGAGGCGGATGCCGGCGTCGCGCTCTCGACGCTCAACGAAGCCGCAGGGCGTCACGGTCTGTTTTTTCCGATCGATCTGGGCGCGGATCCTTCGATCGGCGGGATGGTGGCCGCCAATACCGGCGGTGCGCGGCTGCTGCGCTATGGCGACGTGCGGCGCAACCTGCTGGCCGCCGAAGTGGTGCTTGCCGATGGTCAGGGAACGATCGTCGAGCTTGGCCGCGCCTTGTGGAAGGACAATAGCGGGCTGGATCTGAAGCAGCTCTGGGTCGGCGGCGCGGGATCGATGGGCGTCGTGACGCGTGCGACGCTGGCGCTCCAGCCGCGCCCGGCGGCGGTGGTGACCGCGATGCTCGCGCTCGATCGGCCAGAGGCGGCGATCCAACTGCTCGAAAGGCTCGAGGCCGATTTTGGCGCCATGCTGACCGCATTCGAGGGCATGTCATATGCTGCGCTCGATGCGGCGTTTGAGCATGTCGCGCGGCTGCGCAATCCCTTTGCGGCGGGCGTGCCGCCCTATGCCGTGCTCATCGAGCTGTCGGCGGGCGGCGCATTCGGCGAGGATTTGCTCGAAGAGGCGCTGGCGGCGAGCCTCACCTCCTTCATGGAAGGCGAATATGCCTCGGTCAGTGATGTCGCGATCGACCGGCGCGACGGGCTGTGGGCGATCCGCCACGCCGTTCCGGAAGGGTTGCGCGCCAGGGGCAGGGTGATCGGCTGCGACATCGCGCTGAGGCGCGGCGACGTGATGCGTTTCCGCGTCGACGTCGCAGCGCGGCTCGCGGCGGCGGCTCCGATGCTGCAGCTTCACGATTTCGGGCATATCGGCGATGGCGGCCTCCATTATAATCTGGTCTGGCCGGCCGATGTTGCGCCGTTCGATCCTGTTGTCGCCGAGCGGGCGCGCGCGATCGTTTTCGATGCGGCGTGCAACGATTATGGCGGCAGCTTCAGCGCCGAGCATGGGATCGGCCCCGTCAACCTTCATTATTATGCACGGTTCGCGCCGGCGGCCGAGCGCCGCCTTGCGGGCGGCATCCAGGGGCTGATCGCGCCGCAGCGCATCGGCCGCGTCGATTTCGGAATGGAGACAGGCAGATGACCGACGATCGCATCATGGGCGTTTACAACCGCGCGCCGCTGGCGGTGGAAAAGGGCGAGGGCGTCTGGCTGACCGACACCGAGGGGCGCACCTATCTTGACTGTGTCGGCGGCATTGCGACCGATGCGCTGGGCCATGCCCATCCAAAGCTTGTCGCCGCGCTCACCGCGCAGGCGCACAAGCTTTGGCATGTCTCGAACATTTTCCGCATCCCCGGGCAGGAGGAACTGGCGCGGCGGCTGACCGACGCGACCTTCGCCGATGTCGCCTTCTTCGGCAATTCCGGATCGGAAGCCGTCGAATGCGCGCTCAAGACTGCGCGGCGCTATCATTCGGTCGGCGGCCGGCCGGAGCGGATCGACGTGATCGGCTTCGCCGGTTCCTTCCACGGCCGCACTTATGCGGCGATCAATGCGGCGGGCAATCCTTCCTATGTTGAGGGTTTCGGGCCGCGCCTGCCCGGTTATGTTCAACTGACCATCGACGATGAAGATGCGATTGCGGAGGCGATCGCGCGCCCGACCACGGCGGCGCTGATCGTCGAGCCGGTGCAGGGCGAAGGCGGCGCGCGTGCGCTGACCGGCGAATGGATGCGCCGCGTACGCGACCTGACGCGCAAGCACGACGTCCTCCTGATCCACGACGAAGTGCAGAGCGGCATGGGGCGCACCGGCAGGCTGTTCGCGCATGAATGGTTCGAGGATGCCGCGCCAGACATCATGACGACGGCCAAGGCGCTGGGCGGCGGTTTTCCGGTCGGCGCCTGCCTTGCGACGGCGGAGGCCGCGCGCGGCATGACCGCCGGCGTTCACGGATCGACCTTCGGCGGCAATCCGCTGGCGATGGCGGTCGCCAATGTCGCCTTTCAGGAAATCGCCAGGGAGGAGACGCTGGCCAATGCCCGCGCGGCCTCAGCCGACTTCTTCCTGCGGCTTGAGGATCTGCGTGCGCGCTATCCCGACGTGATCGTCGACATTCGCGGCAAAGGGCTGCTGATCGGCATCAAGCTGGTTCCCAATAATCGCGCTTTCATGGGCGTCGCGCGCGATGCGGGCCTGCTGGTCGCGGGCGGCGGCGAGAATATCGTGCGGCTGTTGCCCTCGCTGCTCATCACCCAGGCCGAGATTGGGGAGGCGGTGAGCCGTCTCGCGACGGCGTGCGAAATGGCGCGGGCGTCGCTGCTGCAGGCGGCCTGATGCTTGCCGTCCGCGCCGCCGGGCCGTCCGATATCGATGCCTTGATGGAGCTGGCCCGGCTGTCCGGGCGGGGGTTCACCAGCTTGCCCGAGGACAAGGCGACGCTTGCCGACAGGCTCGACCTGTCGGCGGCGAGCTTCTCGGGCGAGGTCGCGCCGGCCGAGGCCTGGTACACTCTGTTGCTTGAGGATAGCGGGACGGGACGGATCGACGGCGTCGCGGCGGTGCGCGCGGCGGTGGGGCTGAAGCGCCCGCATTTTTCGTTCCGCGTGATGACGCTTGCACAATATTCGCCGGCCATCGGCACGCGTTTCGATCATCAGGCGCTGGTGCTGGTCAACGAATGCGGCGGGTGGAGCGAGGTCGGGTCGCTCTTCGTCCGCGCCGAGCGCCGCGCCGGGGGAGCGGGCAGCCTGCTCGCCGCCTCGCGCTATATGTTGATCGGTGCGGATCCGCTGCGCTTTTCGGAAACGGTGATGGCCGAGCTTCGTGGCTGGTTCGGGCGGGATGGCGCGTCCTGCCCCTTCTGGGACGGCGTGGCCTCGAAGTTTTTTCGGCTGCCGTTCGACCAAGCCGATGCAATGGTGACGTCGACCGACGGGCAGTTCATCCTCGATCTCGCGCCGCGCCACCCTATCTATCTCGAACTGATCGCGCCCGAAGCGCGCGACGCCGTCGGCCGCGTCCACCGCGACGGGCAGGCGGCGCTCGCGATGCTGGAACGCGAGGGCTTCGCGCTTTCGGGGCTGGTCGACATCTTCGACGGCGGCCCGACGGTGACATGCCGTCGCGACCAGATCGCCAGCCTGCGCAACGCGCGCGCCTTCGCGGTCTCGGTCGCCGACCGGGTGGACGGCGCTGTGCGTTTGCTGTCGACTGGTTCGGTCGGCGCGTTCAGGGCGGTGCGCGCGGCCGTGAACCTGAACGAGGACGGCGCTATGATCGACGCGGAAGCGGCGCGCGCGCTGAAGGTTGAGGACGGCATGATTGTCAGGGTGAGATTATGAGCGAGCTATTTATCGGCGGCGTCTGGATCGCGGGCGAAGGCGAGGCGCTGACCTCGGCCGATCCGGCATCGGGCGAGACCGTCTGGCAGGGCGCGGGCGCCAGCGCGGCGCAGTGCGAGGTTGCGGTCGCGGCGGCGCGGGCTGCGGGGCCAGGCTGGGCGTCTCGGCCGCTGGAGGAACGCATCGTGCTCGTTCGCCGCTTCGCCGCATTGCTCGGCGAGCGGCGTGAGGCCCTGGCCGAGGCTTTGTCGCGCGAGACGGGCAAGCTTTTGTGGGAAACGCGCGCCGAAGTCGGCTCGATGATCGCCAAGGTCGATGTCTCGATCGCCGCGCACGCCGAGCGCACGGGCGAGCGCGAGGGGGTCCAGCCTTTCGGCCGCGCGGTGCTGCGCCATCGGCCGCACGGCGTCATGGCGGTGCTTGGCCCCTATAATTTCCCGGGGCATCTGCCCAACGGGCATATCGTGCCCGCGCTGCTTGCCGGGAACACGGTGGTGTTCAAGCCGTCGGAAAAGACGCCGCTGGTGGGCCGCCTGATGGTCGAGGCGTGGATCGCCGCAGGGCTGCCCGAAGGCGTGCTCAACCTTGTCCAGGGCGCGCGCGAGACCGGGGCTGCGCTGGTCGCGGCGGATATTGACGGGCTGCTGTTCACCGGATCGGCGGCGGCGGGCGCGCATTTCCGCCGCGCCTTCGTCGATCGCCCGCATGTCATCCTCGCGCTTGAACTCGGCGGCAACAATCCGCTTATCGTCTGGGATTCGCCTGTCCCCGCAGCGTCGATCATTGTTCATTCGGCATTTGTCACGACGGGGCAACGCTGCTCGTGCGCGCGCCGGCTGATCCTGCCTAAAGGCGCGATCGGCGATGCGGTTGTCGAGCAGCTTGTCGCGCTGGCCGATCAATTGAAAATCGCCGCCTGGAACGAGGAGGGCGACGCCTTCATGGGGCCGTTGGTCGACGCAGGTGCGGCGCGCGCTGCGCTGGACGGCGCGGCGGCGCTGGCGGCGCGCGGTGGGCGGGTCATCCGGCCGTTCGCGCCGGTCGAGGGGCGTTCGGGGGCGTTCGTCCGGCCGGGCATAATCGACGTCACGGGCGTCGCCATAGAGGATGCGGAGCTGTTCGCGCCGCTGCTCCAGATTGTCCGCGTGCCTGATTTCGATGCGGCGATCGCCGCCGCCAATGCGACGCGCTTCGGCCTGTCCGCCGGGCTGGTCAGCGCCGATGAAGCATTGTGGCGGCGTTTTTCGGCGCGCGCGCGCGCGGGCGTCGTCAACTGGAACCGCCCGACGACAGGCGCGGCCGGAAACATGCCCTTCGGCGGGCTGGGCGATTCAGGCAATCACCGCCCCAGCGCCTATTACGCCGCCGATTATTGCGCCTACCCCGTCGCCAGTTTCGAGGCTGGCGCACCGTTGGCCATGGCGGTGGCCGGCATCGCCTGATCCGTCTGCGGCGGCGCTCAGCGCGCTCGATCGAACAGCCGGTCGCCGGTGAGGCTGGACGGGTCGGGGCAGCCGAGCTGCGCCATCGCGGCTTCAAGCTCCACGCGCAGGATCTGCAGCATGTGCGCGACGCCGGGCATCCCGGCGACCGCGAGCGCATGGATCTGGGGGCGGCCGACCAGAACGGCGCTGGCGCCAAGGCAGAGCGCCTTGACGATATCGACGCCGGTGCGGACGCCGCCGTCGATGAGGATCGGGATGCGCCCGGCGATGGTGTCGCGCACGTCGGGCAGCAGCTCCAGGCTCGTCGGCAACCCATCAAGCACGCGGCCGCCATGGTTGGACAGGATCAGGCCATCCACGCCAGCGTCGATCATCCGATCCAGATCGGCGCCCACGGCCATGCCCTTGACGATGACGGGCAGTTTCGTTGCGGCCCGCAGCCAGGCGAGGTCGTCCCAGCGGGGCATTGCATCGATGATGGGCGTGCCGAACAACAGGCCGCTTTCCGCCTGGGCGACATGGCGCGCACGCCTCATGCCTTTCAGATTGGCGGCGTCCACGCCCGGCGGCAGGGTGAAGCTGCTGCGCTTCAGGCCTGCGTCGATGGTCAGGACGACGGCCTCATAACCCGCCGCCTCGGCGCGCCGGACCAGCGCGAGATTGTCGGCCCGCTCGGGCTGCAGATAAAGCTGGAACCACAGCGGCGCATTGGGCTTGCGCAGCTCGTCGCTCGCCGCGCGGCTGGCGGCGGCGACCGCTTCCAGCGTTACGCCGGAAAGCGTGCTGAGCGCCATGCCGGTGTCGAGCGCGGCGGCCGCGCGTGCGACGGCAAGCTCGCCGTCGGGGTGCGCGAGCGTCTGGTAGGCGATGGGGGCGAGGAGGATGGGCGCGGCGTGACGCCGGCCCAAGAGATGGATGGCCGTATCGCCCTGCCGCAGGTCGGCCAGCGCATGGGGAAGCAGGCGGAGGCGATCGAAAACGGCGCGATTGTCCGCAAGAGTCACGCCGGCGCCTGATCCGTCCTGAACATGCGCCCAGCTTGCCGGCGGCAAATGAGCCTTGGCGCGCTTTTCATAGTCGGCGAGGGCCAGCACGTCGTCGGGGATAGCCGTCAGGGGCGGCAGCGGCCCGGCCGGGCTGCTCAGGTCGTCGACCATTGGCGGAGCAGATTGTGATAGACGTTGGTCAGTTCGTCGACCGACGCATGATCCGGGTGGTCGGCGCTCAGCGACCGGATGGCGTTGTCGAGCTGGAAAAGGGTGCGGCGGCGCTCGTCGGAGGCGACAAGGCTCTGCGTCCAGAAAAAGGCGGCGAGGCGCGCGCCGCGCGTCACCGGAGTCACGCGGTGAAGGCTGCTGCCCGGATAGACGATGAGGTGGCCGGCGGGCAGTTT
Organism: Sphingomonas sanxanigenens; assembly: GCA_003240855.1. GTDB lineage: Bacteria > Pseudomonadota > Alphaproteobacteria > Sphingomonadales > Sphingomonadaceae > Sphingomonas_L > Sphingomonas_L sanxanigenens_A. Next base: position 38,957 of record QFNN01000009.1, on the reverse strand, counting down.
GACCCGATGCTCGCCGAACATATCCTCGATCACCAGTTCGCCGCCGTCATAATCGTCGGGGTCGCTGAAGAACAAGGTCGACGAAATGTCGCTGCGAACATGCTGCGCCGTGCCGGGGATCGGGAAGATCGCATTGTCGACATGGTTGCCATAGGCGCCGCCGCCTTCGTAGCGATTGAACTTCGGCGGCAGGATGCGCAGCGGCAGCGTCGCCGCGATGAACAGCGGCGTGCGGGCCAGCCGGTCGAGAATGAGCTGGGAAAGCTTCTGCGCCAGCGGGTTTTCCGGTGCGAGCTGCGCGTTGCGCTTGACGGTCTGTGCGCGGTGGCCGGCGGTGGCGCGGCCGTCCACCCACTCGGCGGCCAATAGCGCCGCGCGCGCTTCTGCGACTTCTTCTTTTGTCAGCAGTTCCGGAATCTCGATGACCATAAAGCTCTTTCGCGAACAGTTGCTCCGCTGGCAAGGCGTTGCCGCCCTGTCTCCATCAGGTCGCGATCTCGGCGATCGCTTCGTAAATGCGATCGAGGTCGGCGTCGTCGATGCAATAAGGCGGCATCACGTAAATGGTGTTGCCGAGCGGACGGAGCAGAAGATCGGCCTGCGCGAAATGTGCGAGCAGCCGGGGGCCGAGATCGGACATGTAATTGCCGTCCGGAGCATCAAGCTCGATCGCGGCGATCGTCCCCAGCGCGCGCGGATTGCGGATGCGGGGGAGGGGCGTCAGCCTGTCGAGCCGCTCGCGCTGTCGGCGGGCGAGATCGGCGATGCGCCCGGCAACCGGCTCTTCGCGCCAGATGGCGAGATTGGCGTTCGCGGCCGCGCAGGCGATCGGGTTGGCGGTATAGCTGGATGAATGGAAGAACATTTTCGCGCGATCGGCGGACCAGTGCGCGTCGTAGATCGCGTCGGTCGCCATCGTCACCGCCAGCGGGACCGCGCCGCCGGTCAGCCCTTTTGACAGGCAGAGTATGTCGGGAACGATCCGCGCCTGGTCGCAGGCGAGCAGGCTGCCGGTGCGGCCCCAGCCGGTCATCACCTCGTCGGCGATGAACAGCACGCCGTGGCGCGCGCAGATCGCGCGCATCTCGGCGAGCAACCCGGCCGGATAGATCAGCATGCCGCCGGCGCCGAGGATCAGCGGTTCGACGATGAACGCCGCAGGTTTCGCCCGGCAGGCGGCCTCCAGCGCGTCGAGCGTTTCCTGTCCGGCGTCGGCGGCCGGGAAGGGTATGGCGTCGGTGTCGAACAGCAGCGGCGTATAAGCCGCATTGAATACGCCGCGCGCGCCCACCGACATCGCGCCGATCGTGTCGCCATGATAGCTATGGTCGAGGACGAGGATCCGGTCGCGCGGCTCGTCCCGGTGAAGCCAGTAACCGAGCGCCATCTTGAGCGCGACTTCGACGCTGGTCGATCCCGAGTCCGAAAAGAACACATGCGAGAGCGCCGGAGGCATGATCGCAGTCAATCCGCGCGCGAGAGTCTCCGCCGGCTCGTGCGTCCAGCCCGCAAAGATGATCTGGTCCAGCTTTTCGGCCTGCGCCGCGATCGCCGCCATGATGCGCGGATGGCGATGCCCATGGGTGATGACCCACCAGGATGATATGGCGTCGACGATGCGTCGTCCGTCGTCCGTATGGAGCGCCGCGCCTTCCGCACGCTCGACGAGCGGGATCGCTTCCCGAAGCCCGTGCTGTGTGAAGGGGTGCCAGACGGGCGAAGGAGTCATCGGAAGTCCGCCGGATTGAAATTGTCGTGGAAGGCGCGGGCCAGCCTCGCCCGGTCGAGCGGCTCGATCCGGGGCAGGCGGCCGAGGCGCCTGATCCCGCCGATCGCGGCGATCGTCGCCTCGCTATCCTCTGCGGGGTCGCCGACGAAGGCGATTCCGCGCAGAGGAACGCTGCGGGCGCGCAGCGCTTCGATCGTCATCAGGCTGTGGTTGATCGTGCCGAGCCCGGTCCGCGCGACGATCACGACCGGCAGACGCCAGCGCGCGAACAGATCGGCGAACAACAGATCGCGCGTCAGGGGGACGAGCGCGCCGCCGGCGCCTTCGATCACCAGGGGGCGCACGGCCGGGGGTTCGAGGCGGTCGGCGTCGATCGTCACGCCGTCGATCTCTGCGGCGCGATGCGGCGAGCATGGCGTAGTCAATCGATGGACTTCGGGAAGGATCTGATCGCGCGGGACGCCCGACAGCGCGGCGACCTGCGCCGCGTCGCTTCCGTCCTCCAGCCCCGCCTGCACCGGCTTCCAATAATGCGCGCCAAGCGCGGCGGTGAGCGCGGCGGAGAATATGGTCTTGCCGATCCCGGTGTCGGTCCCGGTGATGACGATGGCGCCCGCCATTACAACAGCTCCTCAAGCGTGGCCGCGAGCGCGGCGACATCCTCGGTCGAGGCGTTGAGCGTCAGCGAGATGCGCAGCCGTGACGTGCCCTGCGGCACCGTGGGTGGGCGAATGCCGCGAATGTCGAAACCGCGATCCTGCAGCGCGTCGGCGATCGCCATGGTGCGCGCGTCGTCGCCGATTATCAAAGGCTGGATCTGCGAGCCGCTCGGCGCGACGCCCAGGGGTTCGAGCAGCCTCCGGGTCTCCGCGACCCGTGCTGCGAGCTGCGCGCGGCGCGCGGGCTCCTCCGCCGCGATGCGCAGGCTCGCGCGCACCGCCGCCGCCGTCAACGGCGACGGCGCGGTCGAAAAGATGAAGCCGCGCGCGCGATTGACGAGGAAGTCGCGGACGATGCGCGGCGCGCAGACCAGCGCGCCTTCACAGCCCAGCGCCTTGCCGCATGTCCGCAGCGTGATGACGTTGGGCTGGCCTTCCAGATGCGCCGCAAGGCCGCGCCCGCCTTCGCCGAATACGCCCGTGGCGTGCGCTTCGTCGATCACCAGAATGGCGTCGTGGCGCTCGGCGACGGCGGCGAGTTCGTCGATCGGCGCGCAGTCGCCGTCCATGCTGTACAGGCTTTCGACCGCGATCCATGCCTGCCCGGTTGCGCCGCCGGAGCGCCAGCGGGCGATCGCGTCGTCGATCCGCGCCGGATCATTATGCCCGGCCGAAACCGATGTGGCGCGGCTCAGCCGAAATCGCTCATGCGCGCTGGCGTGGATCAGATCGTCATGCACGATCAGGTCGGATTTCTGGGGCAGCGTCGCGAACAGGGCGGCATTGGCGGCATAGCCGGTCGAGAAGAACAGCGTCGTCTCGCTGCCGAACCAGGCTGCGGCCTCCGCTTCCAGCGCCTCATGCTCCGGGTGGTTGCCGCGCAGCAGGCGCGACCCGCCCGAACCGATCGGCACGCCGCGCGCGACGGCGTCGGCCACGGCTTGGCGGAGGCGCGGCGACGCCGCCATGCCGAGATAGTCGTTCGAGCTGAAATCGACGCCGCGTTGCCGGATCAGCCTGCGCAGACGATCACGCCGCCCGAGATCGGCGAGGTCGGCGTCAAGGCTGGCGAAGGGCGCGGTCTGGCGCGACTGCCGCAGGGGCAGGGGCAGGGGCAGGGGCAGGGGCAGGGGCAGGGCATGGTTGCTCATGCGCGCCTGATGTCGATGGCCGCCAGATCGGGCAAGTGCGTTCTGTCGCCAAGTCCGGCAAAGCGCCGTCGCAATTCTGTCGGCGCCGCCTATTTCAGGCAGTCATCCAGACCGCCGCGCGCGACGACGCCGACGCGGCGGTCGATGCGGTTGCCATATCGGCGCGTGTAGCCGCTCGGGTCGATCGCGTCGCGCTTCTTGGGGAGCGGCAGGACCGCCGCGATTCTGCTCGCCTCCAGCGGGCTGAGGCGCGAGGCGTCGTGATTGAAATAGCGGATCGCGCCGGCGTTGACGCCATAAGTGCCGATCCCTGTCTCGGCGAGGTTGAGATAGACCTCCATGATCCGCTTCTTGCCCCAGATCGTCTCGATCAGGAGGGTGAACCAGGCCTCCAGCCCCTTGCGGACGAAGCCGCCGCCTTGCCAGAGGAAGGCGTTCTTCGCGGTCTGCTGGCTGATCGTCGATCCGCCGCGGATCACATGGCCGCCTTGCGCATTGCGTTCGGCCGCCTTGGCGATCGCGCCGAAATCGAAGCCGTGATGGCTGCAGAACTTCGCGTCCTCGGCCGCAATCGCGGCGCGCGGCATGTTGGGGTCGATCCGCGACAGCGGCATCCACTGCCGGGTCACGCTGCGTCCGCTCATCACGTCGCCCAGCATGGTCAGCGTGAAGGGCGGCGGCGCGAAGCGGTAGGCGACCACCCACAGCAGGCTGATCCCCACGAACCAGGCGATCGCCTTGAAGGTGATGCGGATGATGCGGGTGGGAAGCGATCGCTTCGTCTTGCTGCGGGTGGCCATCGGTTATTGGATGTAGCGCGGAACCGGCCCCGCTGAAAAGCGTAAGGAGCAGCCGATGAGAAGGGGAGTTGCGATGAAGCCGGGAATAGGTTTGCTGATCCTTGCCGCGATCGCTTCGCCGCTGGAGGCGCGTGACCTGTGCCCCGATCGGCCGGGGCTGGATACGCCGCCCTGCACCGTCGACCCCGGTCGCCTCGTCCTTGAAACCGGAATCGGCGACTGGGCGCTCGACAGCAACGCGGCCGGTCGCACCGACACGCTGGCGCTGGGTGAGGCGTTGCTGCGCATCGGCGTGGCCGAACATGCGGAGATCCAGATCGGCTGGACGGCCTTCGGCCATGTCCGCACGCGCGACAGGGCGACAGGCGCGGTGAGCCGCGCCGGCGGCGTCGGAGACGTCATGCTGGCGGTGAAGCGCAATCTCGCGAACCCCGACGGATCAGGCTTTTCGGCCGCGCTGCTGCCCTATGTCACGCTGCCGGCGGGCGGGCAGGCGATTGGCGCAGGAACCTGGGGGGCGGGGATGATTCTGCCGCTCAGCTATGCGCTGACTGACAGGCTGTCGCTCAGCGCCACGCCCGAGATCGACGCCGCGCCTGATGGCGACCGCAGCGGCCGGCACCTGCGCTATGGCGCCGTCGGCGGGTTGGGTCTGAAATTGTCAGGCAGCGTGCAGGCCTCGGCCGAGCTTTCGGCGTTTCGCGACCGCGACCCGGGCGATCACGCCACTGAGATGCTGGCGGGTCTGTCGATCGGCTGGCAGCCAGGCAGGGAGTGGCAGCTTGATCTGGGCGTTAACGCCGGGCTGAACCATGCCAGCCCCGATGCCGAGGTCTATGGCGGGATCGTGCGGCGATTCTAGCGCGCGGGCCAATAGAGAAAGGCGCCGGATCGCTCCGACGCCCTGTCCCTTTGCAAAGCAGTAGGTGGAAAGCCCGGGCTTTCCCCAAGACCTTAGTTGGTCTTGGACATCTCCGTCTTGGCCTTGTCGAAGGTCGTCTGGAGCTGGCTGCCGAGCTGCGACATGGCGGTGATCGCGGCGATCGCGATCAGGGCGGCGATCAAACCATATTCAATGGCCGTCGCGCCCTTGTTGTTGGCGATAAGCGTGCGGAACTTGGTCATTACCCCGGTCTCCTGATGGCAGCTATTGGAAGGCGGCGAATTGCCTGTTCAAACGCTGGCGGGCGAAAACTATGGCGCAAACCTTAAAAAAGGCCGCTCACATCGTCGTTAATGCCGCTTGAAGAGGGGCATGTTGCCAAAATGTAATGAATGCCCGGCCAGGCGCCAACACGGAAGAGGGGCGCCGGATTGCTCCGACGCCCCCCTGTGCAAAGCAGTCTGGAAGCCAGCGCTTCCAGCAAGACCTTAGTTGGTCTTGGCCATTTCCGTCTTGGCCTTCGTGAAGGTCGTCTGGAGCTGGCTGCCGAGCTGCGACATGGCGGTGATCGCGGCGATCGCGATCAGGGCGGCGATCAGGCCATATTCAATGGCGGTCGCGCCCTTGTTGTCGGCAATCATCTTGCGAAACGTCTTCATTCCCGTTCTCCTTGATCCAAAGCATATTCACCCGGCTTCCCGATAGGTTTCCGTTCTCGGGCGCACGATGAAATTAGGGTTGCGATATTGCCAAATACTTAAATGTTCCCGGCAATCGATACTAATGACATGTTAACCAGCGCTGATGACTTTGTGGGCGACCATATTCCACATGTCGATCGTTTCACCTGCCAGCGCCGATATCGCGCCGAGCGCGCTGAGGCAGATCAGTGCGGCGATCAGCCCATATTCGATCGCCGTGGCCGCGCGCGGATCGCGCGCAAGCCTTGTCGCAAATCCGTACATAGTTGTTCCCGATCATATGCTGTTCCAAAGCAGTCCCACGCTATGGCCTCGGCCGTTAAGATTTTCTTATGACGTGGAGGATGGATGGATTCGCTGCTGGTGGTCGCGGCCGCGCTGATCGATCGGGACGGGCGGGTGCTCGTCCAGCAACGCCCCGAGGGCAAGGCGCTGGCCGGGCTTTGGGAGTTTCCGGGCGGCAAGGTCGAGAGCGGCGAAACGCCCGAGGCCGCGCTGGTCCGCGAGCTGGCCGAGGAACTGGGCATCGAAACCGAAAGCGCGTGCCTCGCGCCTGCGGCCTTCGCCAGCGAACCCCTTTCGGGCCGGCATATGATCCTGCTGCTCTATGTCTGCCGCAAATGGCGCGGCGCGCCCGAGGCCCGCGAAGCCGCCGGCTTGCGCTGGGTGCGGCCCGTGGAGCTTCACGCGCTGCCGATGCCGCCGGCGGACAAGCCGTTGATCGGGTTGCTCGACGCGCTGCTTTGACAGCGGGCGCTGCGCGAAACGGATCCCGCCTGCATTAAATATCGCGGGACTTGATCCATGTGCTTCGGCCGGGCCTTGTCCGGGCGTATCTCCGTGTCGGAGACTCGCCATGCCTGAACATCATACTGCCTATCTGCTGCGCCGCGCCGATGTGGAGGAAGAGAAGGCGCGGCTTGCGCGCGAACCCGGCGTTGCGGCCATCCATAACCGGATGGCCAGCGAATATCGCCAGCGCGCGGCCGAATGTGGCGTGGCGCCGGTCGCTCCCTGATCGGGTGTGTGGCCGGCCGCCTGGCGCGGCGCTTGTCAGAACAGTGCGCGGTAAAGGGCGAAGAGGCTTGTGGCCGTCAGAACGATGCCGACTAGGCGGAGCAGCGTGCCCGGCGCGATGCGCTTGGCGAGGACGGCGCCGAAGGGCGCGGCGAGCAGGCCGCCGATCAGCAGGCCGCCGGTGACGATCGACAGCGCCGCGAACCCCATCGTCACGATGAAGGTAATCGAGGCCGTCAGCGTCAGGAAGAATTCGGCGGTGTTGACGGTGCCGATCGTCTTGCGCGGCTCGACGCCCTGGATGAGCAGGTTGGACGTGACGACCGGCCCCCATCCGCCGCCGCCCGCCGCGTCCAGGAAACCGCCGACAAGGCCGAGGGGGGCGATGACGCGCGGCTCGCGGCTTTTGGGAACGGCATGGAAGCTGCGCCACAGCAGATAGATGCCGATGCAACTGAGATAGGCCATCACGAAGGGCCGGGCGATCTCCGCATTGGCGACAAGGACATAGGCTCCGATGACCGCGCCGATGACGCCGGGGAGGACGAGCCGGCCGAACAATTTCCAGTCGACGTTGCGATGCGCGACATGGCTGATCGCCGATGCGGCGGTCGTGAAGGTCTCGACGAAATGGACGCCGGCCGAGGCGCGGCTGGGCGCGATGCCGAGCACGCTGACCATCAGCGTCGATGAAATCACGCCGAAAGCCATGCCGAGCGCACCGTCCACAGTCTGCGCCGCGAAGCCGATGGCGGCGAACTCGATCAGCCGGGGATAGTCGATAGTGGACAGGTCGAACATTCGGGCTCCCCGTTTTCGTCGGCGGCCCTTCTGCGATGGCGGGGCAGGGGCGGCAAGATAGAAGGGCTTTGCCCCTGACAACGCTTGATGCGCCCTGCCTATGGCAATCTTTGTAACCTGACCCTAGATTGCAACGGAGTGGGGGTGCGAGGGAGGCGCCGGATGTCTAACGCACTGTTCAATTATCTGGATTCGATCAAGGCACGGGATCCGGCCCCGCGTTCGCGCTGGGAAGTAATGCTTTATCCCGGCGTGCTGGCGCTGGCGCTGCACCGCGTGGCGCACTGGCTGTTCGTCGGCGAGCTTTATTTCCTCGCCCGGCTGGTCAACCACATCTCGCGCTTCCTGACCGCGATCGACATCCATCCGGGCGCGAAGATCGGCGCGAACCTGTTCATCGACCATGGCTTCGTGGTGATCGGCGAGACGGCCGAGATCGGCGATAACGTCACCATCTATCAGGGCGCGACGCTGGGCGGCACCAACCCGACGAACGGCGTCGGCGGCAAGCGCCACCCGACGATCGAGGATGGCGTGATCATCAGCCTCGGCGCGGCGATCCTGGGGCCGGTGATCGTCGGTTCCGGATCGCGGATCGGAGCCAATGCCGTGGTGACCAAGGATGTCGCGCCAGGCGCGGTGATGATCGGCATTCCCGCCAAGCCGATGCCCGTCGACGCGACGGAGAAGCAGAAAGGCTTCACGCCTTACGGCACGCCGTGCAGCGAGACTTTCGATCCCGCGACGCAGAAGCTGGAGCTGCTGCGCTGCGAGGTCGAGGCGCTGCAGAAGCGGCTGGCGACCCTGCTTGAAGAGAAGCGCAAGCTGAACGAGGAGCGGCAAGACCTGTTCGGATGAGCAACGTCACACCGCTTCCCTTGCCGCGCGGCGCGGCGCAGACAGGGTTCGACCGGCTCGAACTCAATCGCATATTGGATCTTTACGGGCGCATGGTCGCCGCCGGGCACTGGCGCGACTATGCGCTCGATTTCGGGCGCGACATGGCGACCTTCTCCGCCTTCCGGCGCGCGACCGAGCGGCCCGAATATCGGATCGAGAAGCGCCCCGCGCTGCGCCACCGTCAGGGCATGTGGGCGCTGGTGGGCGAGGGGGGCGCGATATTGCGGCGCGGGCATGAGCTTGGCCCGGTTCTGGCGCCGATCGAGCGCCGTCTGCTCAAGCTGGTCGGCGAATAGGGCGGACGGCCGCCCCGGGTTTCGCCGGGGCGGTCGCGGTTCGCGTCAGGCCGCCTGCGCGCTCGCGGGCTGTTCGCCGAGCGGCGGCAGCTTCGCGCGCCAGCCCAAGGGCAGCAGGCCGACCGCGAAGGCGCGGGCGCTGTGCCAGAAGGCCGAGAGCAGAAGCAGCGCCGATCCGATCACCAGCGCGGTCAGCGCGAGGTTGAGGCCGATCGCCCCCAGTTCGCGGAACAAGCTGCTGAGCGCATAGAGCACATAGGCGAGCGACGAGACCATCAGCGCGCGGCGATCGATGGCGAGCGCGATCAGGCCCATCAGCACGTAAAGGACAAGCACGATCCCGGCGGTCCCGACAGTCGCCTGATTGTCGAGGACGCCGAGCGTCCGGAAAATCGGGTGAACGATCATCGGCGCGGCGAGCAGATGGAGCCAGAAGGCGACGTCTGATCGACGCGTGATGCGATCGCGATCCGAAATGTCCCACCACATGGCGAGCGCGAAGGTCGCCAGGCCGCACGCCAAGAGGATCGGCGCCCAAAGATGCTGGATCGCGGGGATTACCGCGAGCAGCAGCCCGAACAGGCAGGCCACTGCGGATGCGGCGCCGGCGGCGATCGTGATCGGAACGTGGAAGCGCCGCCAGTGAAGCCAGGCCCCGCCCGCAGCGATCGCGCCCGAAAGCGCCAGGAACAGCGCCTCGATCGGCGTGGCGTCCGGCCCGACATGGCCGTTCGGCCCCAGCAGTAACGTGCTCACCGCGCCGAACAGGCCGCCGACGAAGGCGAGGAGCAACAGGATCGAAGGCAGCGCCATCCGCCGCTGGCGTGTGAAATATTCGGCAAGGCCCCAGGCGACGATCGCAACGGCGGCGCTGCCCAGCCAGGCCGACGCCGCGCCGCCGATCCACGCCACCGCGACGAGCAACAGCACGCTCGCGATCGAGACGAAGATGTCGTTGAAGCCGGTGACGAGCCGGAAATGTTCCTCATCGACCGCAGGCGTTGCGCGCGTCGTCGCCACATAGGCGCGGAGCGCGGCGGCCGCCTGGGGTGAAAGCACCCCTGCGGCGACCGCAGCGTCGAGATCCGTATCGCTATACATGGGTTCAGGCCCTCCTGAGCGAGAGCCCTTACCACGAGTGTATTAATTCGGCAATACAGTGATTATTTGCCCTGGAGCTTGCCCAGGATGACCACGCTCTGCTCCGCGCCCGATTGCGGCACGATCTCGCCCGTGCGGTCGGTGATCTGCGCCCAGTGCGCGGCGACGCCTTCGGGGGTGCGCTCCGCCTCGGGCAGCAGCACGCCCTGCGTCAGCGTGACATAGGATGCCTGGAACACGCCGGCGCCCGCGCCGACGATCGCGTTGGTGGGCGAGTCTTCCGAAACGAGGAAAAGCGCGGCCGGGGCGACATTTTCGGGGGCGAAGGCGGCGTAAGCCTCGGCCGGGAAAATGTCCTCGGTCATGCGCGTGCCGGCGACGGGCGCCAGCGTGTTGACGCGGATGTTATATTTCGCGCCTTCGAGGTAGAGCGTCTTGGTGAAGCCGGCGAGGCCGAGCTTGGCCGCGCCATAATTGGCTTGGCCGAAATTGCCGAACAGCCCGGTCGACGAAGCCGTCATCAGGATGCGGCCATAGGCCTGCTCGCGCATCGTATCCCAAACCGCCTTGGTGCAGTTGGCCGAACCGATGAGGTGGACCTTCACCACCAGATCGAAATCGTCGGGCTCCATCTTGGCGAAGCTCTTGTCGCGCAGGATGCCGGCGTTGTTGATGAGCACGTGAACGCCGCCCCAGCGTTCCTTGGTCTTGGCGACCATTTCCACCATCTGCTCATATTCGGTGACGCTGCCGCCGTTGGACATCGCTTCGCCGCCGGCGGCCTGGATTTCCTCGACGACCTTGAGCGCCGCGTCCGAATGGCCGGTGCCGTCGCGCGAGCCGCCCAGATCATTGACCACCACCTTCGCGCCGCGCTTCGCCAGTTCGAGCGCATAGGCGCGGCCAAGACCGCCCCCCGCGCCGGTGACGATGGCGACCCGGTCCTTGAAACTGATGGTCATTGCACGCTGCTCCTCTCGTTGACGTGAACGTCACCTAGAGGCTGGAGCGGGCGATGGGAAGGCCCATGCCGGGCCTTCCCCCGTCAAATCGCGCGGCGCGCGCTTATTTGGACTTTTTGTGCGGGCGGGGCGTATCCGCGCCGGCGCCGCGCTGCTTGCAGCCGTCGGTCACCGTCTTGCTGCACCAGGGATATTCGGCCTGAGGCGCCGGGGCGGGATTGGAGACAGGCGCTCCCATCGTCGGGGCGGCGGCCGCGGCGGGCGCAGCGGCGGCGTCGGGTGCGGCGGCGGGTTCCGGGGCGGTCTGCGCGATCGCGGGGGCGCCAAGCGTCAGCGCGGCGGCGAACATGACAATCTTCATTTCGGGCTCCTCATGGATCAGGGCCAAACAGGCCGAAGCATCGGGCGGCCGGCTTTTCGGGGCCGGACGCGCGACACTCAAACGCAAATGTTTCGATCTCGATCCATGGCCCCGATTCGCGGCGTCGCCGGAAAGGCGGCGATGCGCGCGGCGAAGGCGCGGGCGATCAGTGCCGTCCGTCGGCGTCCAGCGAGTAGCCCGCCGATCGCACGGTGCGGATCATGTCGGGCAGGCCGTTGAGGTTGATCGCCTTGCGCAGCCGCCGGATATGCACGTCGACGGTGCGCGGCTCGATATCGGCGTCGTGCCCCCACACTGAGTCGAGCAGCCGCTCGCGCGAAAAGACCCAGCCCGGATGCTCCAGGAAGTGCTTGAGCAGACGGAACTCGGTGGGGCCGAGCGACACGGTCTTGCCGCTGCGGCGGACCTTGTGGCCGACGGTGTCCATCTCCAGATCGCCATAGCTCAACTGTTCGCCGGCAAGCGCGGGGCGGACGCGGCGAAGCACCGCGCCCACGCGCGCGACCAGTTCGCGCGGCGAGAAGGGCTTGGTCACATAATCGTCTGCGCCAGTTTCGAGGCCGCGGACGCGATCCTCTTCCTCGCCGCGCGCGGTGAGCATGATGATCGGCACATTGGCGGTATCGGGCATGCGGCGCAGGCGGCGGCAGACCTCGATGCCCGAAAGTCCTTCGATCATCCAGTCGAGCAGGACGAGATCGGGCGGGCTTTCCTGCGCGAGGAGCAGCGCTTCCTCGCCGTCGGCGGTATGGCGGACGTCGAAATCCTCACGCTGGAAATGCCAGACGAGAAGCTCGGCAAGCGCGGCGTCGTCCTCGACAAGAAGCATATCGGCACGGGGCATGGCGGTCAGACTCCCAGGCTTTCTTCGCTGCCGCCGCGTTCACGCTCGTCCATGTGCGTGCCCTTGGCGGCGTAATAGACCATTTCGGCGACGTTGGTGGCGTGGTCGCCCACGCGTTCGAGATTCTTGGCGATGAAAAGAAGGTGCGCGGCCTGCCCGATGGTGGCCGGGTTCTCCATCATGAAGGTCACGAGGGTGCGGAAGATGCTGTTGTAGAAATCGTCGACGCGGCGATCCTCCTCGCAGACGTCGACAGCCGCGCGGGGATCGCGCGCGGCGAAGGCGTCAAGCGCGCCGCGCACCATCTCCGACGCCAGCGTGCCCATGGCGGGCAGCACCGAAAGCGCCTCGATCTTGTAACGCCCGCCGATCAGCGGCACGCGCTTGGCGATATTCTTGGCGTAATCGCCGATGCGTTCGATGACGCCGGCGATCTTGAGCGCAGCCACCACCTCGCGGAGATCGTCGGCCAGCGGCGCGCGCAGTGCGATGATCTGGACGGCGAGCCGTTCGACCTGCGATTCGAGATCGTCGATGATCTTGTCCTCGACGACGATGCGCGCGGCGCGATCGCTGTCCTGGCGGACCAGCGCCTCCATCGCGTCCTCGATCGCCGCCTGCGCGCGCCCGCCCATTTCCGAGATGAGCCCGCGCAGCTCGACGATCTCGTCGTCGAAGGCCTTGACTGTATGTTCGCTACCGTTCGCCATTGCGCTTCCTCTCAGCCGTAACGGCCGGTGATATAATCCTTGGTCCGAACTTCACGCGGATTGGTGAAGATTTCGGATGTCACGCCATATTCGACGAGGTGGCCAAGGTGGAAAAAGGCCGTGCGCTGCGAGACGCGCGCGGCCTGCTGCATGTTGTGCGTGACGATGACGATCGCATAGCGGCCGCGCAGCTCGTGGATCAGCTCCTCGATCTTGGCGGTGGCGATCGGATCGAGCGCGGAGCAGGGCTCGTCCATCAGGATCACTTCGGGATCGACGGCGATCGCGCGCGCGATGCACAGCCGCTGCTGCTGGCCGCCCGACATGGCGGTGCCGCTGTCGCTCAGCCGGTCCTTCACTTCATCCCACAGCCCGGCGCGGCGCAGCGATTTCTCGACGATCTGGTCCAGCTCGGCCTTGGAGCTCGCCAGCCCGTGGATGCGCGGGCCATAGGCGATGTTCTCGTAGATCGATTTGGGGAAGGGATTGGGCTTCTGGAAAACCATGCCGACGCGGGCGCGGAGCTGGACCACATCCATCGCGGGATCGTAAATGTCTGCGCCGTCGAGGGTGATCTCGCCTTCCACGCGCGCGCTGGCGACAGTGTCGTTCATCCGGTTGAGCGTGCGCAGGAATGTTGATTTCCCGCACCCCGACGGGCCGATGAAGGCGGTGACATTCTCCATGTCGACATCGATCGACACGTCGTTGATCGCCTGCTTCTGACCATAGAAGACGTTGACGTGGCGCGCCGTCATCTTGGCGGCCGTGGCTTGAATGGATCGGTCTTGAAGCATGGTCACCAGCGTTGCTCGAAACGGTTCCGAAGATAGATCGCCAGCCCGTTCATCGCGAGCAGGAAGGCGAGCAGGACGATAATCGCGGCCGAGGTCTTTTCGACGAAGCCGCGGCTGACCTCGTCCGACCAGAGGAATACCTGCACGGGAAGCACGGTCGCGGGATCGGTGATGCCGGCGGGCGGCGTCGTGACGAAGGCGCGCATGCCGATCATCAGCAGCGGCGCCGTCTCGCCCAGCGCGCGCGCCATGCCGATGATCGTGCCGGTGAGGATGCCGGGCAACGCCAGGGGCAGGACGTGGTGGAATACGACCTGGACGCGGCTGGCGCCGATGCCGAGCGCGGCGTCGCGGATCGACGGGGGCACAGCCTTGATCGCGTTGCGCGCGGCGATGACGATGACGGGCATGGTCATCAGGGCAAGCGTGAGGCCGCCGACCAGCGCCGCCGATCGCGGCAGGTGCCAGGTGTTCAGGAAAACGGCTAGGCCGAGCAGGCCGAAGATGATCGAGGGCACGGCCGCGAGATTGTTGATCGAAACCTCGATCAGGTCGGTCCAGCGGTTCCGCGGCGCATATTCCTCGAGATAGACGGCCGAGAGCACGCCGATCGGGAAAGCGAGCGCCAGCGTGACCAGCATCGTCAGCAGCGACCCCTTGAACGCGCCCCAGATGCCGGCGCGCGTCGGATCGTTGGAATTGGATTCGGTCAGGAAGCCCCAGTTGAAGGTGATGCGGACGAGGCCCGCCTTTTCGAGCGCGGCGTAATTCTTCTCGGCTTCGGGCGCGCCTTCGCCCTTTGCGGCGAGATCGATCGGCGACGACGCCGGCGCCCACAGCATGGCATGGCCATCGAGGATCGTCGGATCGGCCTTGATCGCGTCGCGCACGGCCAGCCATGCGCTGTCCGCCAGCATCGACGGTCCCTTGGGGCCAAGCGTGGCGGTCGCCGCAGCGTTGAGGCGCGCTTCGATGCCGGCATTGGCCAGCGCGAGATCGGCGCCGCGCCCGTCAAGCTGCTTGCGATCGAGAAGCAGCGGATTGGCCTTGAAGTCCATCGGCAGCCGGATTTCGGTGCGCAGGAAACCGCTTGCGCCCTGCATCGTCATCGAGACGAGCAGGAAGGCGAGGAATCCGGCGGAGACGAGAACCGCAAACAGGCCGAGCAGCTTGAAGCGCCGCTCGGCGGCATAGCGCCGGCGGATGCGCTGCTGCATGGCCGCGCTTTTCCAGTCGGTGGGAATGCGGTCAGTCATAAGCTTCGCGATACTTTTTGACGACGCGCAGAGCGACGATGTTGAGCAGAAGCGTGACGATGAACAGGACGAGGCCGAGCGCGAAGGCGGCAAGCGTCTTGGGGCTGTCAAACTCCTGGTCGCCGGTCAGCAACTGGACGATCTGGGTCGTCACCGTCGTCACGCTGGCGAAGGGATTGGCGGTAAGGTTGGCGGCGAGGCCCGCAGCCATCACCACGATCATCGTTTCGCCGATCGCGCGGCTGACCGCGAGCAGCACGCCGCCGACCACGCCGGGAAGCGCCGCGGGGATGAGCACCTTGCGGATCGTTTCGGACTGCGTCGCGCCCATCGCCAGCGAACCGTCGCGCATTGCGGAGGGAACCGCCGTGATCGAGTCATCCGCCATCGACGAGACGAAGGGGATGATCATGATGCCCATGACCAGACCGGCGGCGAGCGCGCTTTCGGACGATGCGCCGGGAATGCCGACCAGCGAGGCGAAGCTGCGCAGCGCGGGCGCCACCGTCAGCGCGGCGAAATAGCCATAGACCACCGTCGGCACGCCCGCGAGCATCTCGAGCACGGGCTTCATCCATTTGCGCACGCGCGCCGGCGCATATTGGGTGAGATAGACCGCGCTCATCAGCCCCAGCGGGATGGCGACGATCATCGCGATGATCACGCCGATGAAGATGGTGCCCCAGAACAGCGGCACCGCGCCGAACTGATTGGGCTGGCCCGGGATCACCGACGATTGCGGGCTCCAGCGCAGGCCGAAGAGGAAATCGATCGGGGAAACCATCGAGAAGAAGCGGAAGGTTTCAAACAGCAGCGATGCGACGATGCCGATCGTGGTGAGGATCGCGATCAGCGACGCGACGAGCAACCCCGCCATCACGATGCGCTCGACGCGCGTGCGCGCCCGGAAATCGGGGCGGAGGCGCGTGAAGGCATAGGCCCCGCCGGCAAAGACGAGGATGGCCGCCAGAATCGTCGCGATCAGGTTGAAGTGCGCCTGCGCTGCGGCATAGGCCGGGGCGAGTTTCGCGCCCGCCTCGGTGAAGGCGCCCGGCAATTGCCCGGCGGCGAGCGCCCGGCCTTCGGACAGCAATGCCGCGCGTTCGGCCGGATCGGTCGTCAGGCCCTGCGCGGCGGGCGAAGCGAGCACGGCGTCGGTGACGATGGCGGGCGATGCCCAGGACCAGATGGCGAGGAAGAGCAGGGCGGGAACCGCCGTCCACAGCGCGACGAACCAGCCATGATAGAAGGGCAGCGAATGGGGCCGGCGGCCGGGCTTCGCCTCTCGCTCGAAGCTCGCTGCACGCGCGCGGCCGGCGAGCCAGCCGATCGCCGCCAGGCCTGCGATGGCGATCAGGATGATTGCGGCGTTCATTTCAGCGTACCCGGGTCGAGCGTTTGCAGATCGGCTGCGATCCTGGCGTTTTTCGCGCGAACGTCGGGCGTCGCCGCGATCAGGCCGCGCCGCGCGAGATAATCGTTCGGATTCCACGCCGATACATATTCGGCGATGAACTGCTTGAGCCCCGGAATGGCGCGGACATGGGCCTTCTTCACATAAATGTAGAGCGGCCGCGCGCCGGGATAGGAAAAGCTGGCGATCGACGCATAGGTCGGCGCGACGCCGTTGATCGGGATGCCCGACAGGCTGTCGAGATTTTCCTCGAGGAAGCTGTAGCCGAAGATGCCGACCGCATCGGGATTGGCGCCCAGTTTCTGCACGATCAGATTGTCATTCTCGCCCGCATCGACATAGGCGCCGTCCTCGCGGATCCGCGTGCAGCGGTCCTTGTGCCGGTTCTCGTCAGTCTTGAGCGCCGCGTTGACCGGCGCCTGATCGCAGCCCGGCGTCATGATGAGCTCGGTCAGCGAATCGCGCGTGCCCGATGTCGATGGCGGGCCGTAAACGACGATCGGCGTTGCGGGCAGCGTGGGGTTCACGTCCGCCCAGGTCCTCGACCTGTTGGGCTTGCCGTCCGGGTTGGCGGCGATGGCGAGGTAAATGTCGCGCGTCGTCAGCGCCATTTTCGATCCGCGATTGGATTCGCCCAGCGCCAGCCCGTCGACGCCGATCTGGATCTCGACGATGTCCGAGACGCCATTCTTGCGGCAATCGTCATATTCGCTGCGCTTGATGCGGCGCGATGCGTCCTCGATGTCGGGAAAGCGCGCGCCGACCCCGGCGCAGAACAGCTTCATGCCCGCGCCCGTGCCGGTCGATTCGATCAGTGGCGATCTGAACTGCGGATTATTGTTCACGAACTGCTCGGCGACGGCGGTCGTGAAAGGGAACACGGTCGAGGAGCCGACGGCGCTGATCTGCTCGCGCACGCCGCCATTCGCGCCGCCCGCCTGGTCCTGGCAGGCCGCGAGCAGCAGTAACGAAGCGGCCAGCAGCATCGGGCTCCGCAGGGACAAACCGCACTCCTCATTGATTCGACGGCGAAAACGACTGGAGAATCAGTCGTATCGGCGCGCCTAGCAGCGCTTCACTGGTCCTGTGTGACGGTTATTTGACGATTTGATGACACAGGTGGCGCGGCAGGCAAGAGAACTGTCACCGTCGTGCCGACGCCGACGGTGCTGGCGATGTCGAAACGGCCGCGATGGCGCTCGACGATATGCTTGACGATGGCCAGCCCCAGGCCGGTGCCGCCCAGCGCCCGGCTGCGCCCCGAATCGACGCGATAGAAGCGCTCCGTCAGGCGCGGGAGGTGTTCGGGCGCGATGCCTTCGCCTTCGTCGCTGACCGTCAGCTTGACCATGGCGTCGCCCGCCGGCTCGGCATGGACCACCACCGGCGTGCCGGGACGCCCATATTTCATCGCATTGCCCATCAGATTGTGGATGAGCTGCGAAAGCTGGGCGCGGTCGCCCACCACCATCGGCAGCGGCTCGAAAATGTCGGCGACAAGATCGCGGCCCCGGTCGCTGCCGCTGTCGGTCAGGATGGCGTGCACTTCGGTCGCGAGTTGCGCGAGATCGACGGGCGTGTCCGGCAGCCGATATTTCTCGGCCTCGATCCGCGACAGCGACATGAGGTCGTCGACCAGCCGCTGCATCCGGCGCGCCTCGTCGTTCATCACTTTGAGGAAGCGCTTGCGCGTCGGCGGGTCGCCGCCCGCCTTGTCGTCGCCCAGCGTCTCGACGAAGCCCAGAATGGCGGCGAGCGGCGTGCGCAGCTCGTGGCTGGCGTTGGCGACGAAATCGACGCGCATCCGTTCGGCGGCGTGGCTGCCCGTGCGGTCGTTCAAATGGACGATGCGGCGTTTTTCGCCGAATGCGGTGACGTGCATCTCCCACCGAGCCTCGCGCGCGCCGAGCCCGACCAGCTCGACGGGCGATCGCGGAAGCAGGCCGATCGGCCCGGTCAGCCGCTCGATCGCCGCGGGGTGGCGGATGGCCAGGCGAGCCTGTTCACCGACGATATGGGTGCCCAGCAAGGCGATGGCCGCGCCGTTCGCATGCGTCACGCGACCGTCGGCGATGATCATCAGCGGCTCGGACACCGCGTCGATCAGCGGCTGGGTGGGATCCTCCATGGCCGCCGAATCAGCGACGGCGGGCGTCTCCGGCTCGGCAGGGAGGGGAGAGAGCCACAGCATCAGCCCGCCCGCCGCCATCAGGATCAGCGTCGCTTCGGTCGATCCGCTGACCAGCCAGATTCCCGTGGCGGCGGCGCCCAGCGTCAGCAACGATAGGAAAGTTCGGAACGGTTCTTCGATACGCATCGCGAATCGCATTCATAGCACTCCCGGCGGAACCTGGCCCTGTCCGCAAACCTGCGCTCTGCATTGCGATTGTTTTACCATTATGAAAGCGGCTTTGCAGGATAAGGCGTCAGATGGGTGACGCAGATCAATCCCGCAAGCGCCCGGCGCTGACTGACCGGCGGACTTTGCTTCGCGCGGGGATGTTCGGCGCGTCGGCGATCGTCACGATCCGCCCCGCGCTCGCCCAGACCGCCGCTTCGGTGACGCATTGCCAGATCTCGGTGCCCGATGCGGCGCGGGCGGGGGGGCATATCGCGCCCGACGGCCAGGTGGTCAGCGCCGATACGCCCGGGGCTTTTGCGCCGGCGGTGCGTCCCTTCACCGGCGAGGAAGTCAAATCGGCGCTGTCGGGCGGCACGTTGCCGGGCGTCGATTATGAACGGAGCCGCGCCTACGCCAACTATATCCGGCGGCTGCAGCAGGGCACGAGCGGCTTTACCTGCTACGCCTCGCTTCAGATGCCGCGCGGCTGAAGGCGATGCGCTGGCGCCTCGACGCACGGTCGAGCCTGAAGCGCGTCGAGCTCGATGCTCTGACCGCGGTCTATGACCGGCGATCGGGCATGACGCACCTGCTTGCCGATCCGATGCCCGATCTTATCAATGCGCTGGCCGACGGCGAGGCGGATGAAGCCGCGCTCCTCGCCCGTCTTGGTTTCGGGCAGGCTGGCGAGGATGATCGGGCGGGGCTGCGCGATCGCCTGGCCGAACTGGAAGCCGCGGGGCTGGCGGTCAGGCTATGAGGCACAGCTTCGCCGTGCGCGTCGGCCCTGCCTCCTTCAGGGTCGGGTCAGACTGGCGCGCGCCCGTGCGCGCGCTTGAGCGGCTTTACGCCGGCTATCCGCAACCTGCGGTGCCCGATTTCACCGTGCGGCTGGAAGCGGTGCGGCCATGGCGGCGCTGGATCCGGCCTTCGGCCGCGATAGCGGGCGATTATGCGTTGCCGGACGCCGCGCCCGTCGCGCTGGCGCATGGTCTGCTCGCCGCAGAGATGGGCATGAACCTTCAGATGGCGCTGGGCGCGCGTCGCTGGCTGCTTCTCCACGCCGCCAGCCTCGAACGCAACGGGCGGGCGCTGATCCTCACCGGCGCTTCGGGGTCGGGCAAATCGACGCTGGCGGCGCTTCTCGGCGATCGCGGCTGGCGGTTGCTGGGCGACGAGTTCGCGTTGCTCGATCCTGCGAGCGGCGAACTGCATCCCTTTCCCCGCGCGCTCAGCCTGAAGAACGGCGCGATCGCCCTGTTTCCCGAAGAGCGGCTGGGGCCGTTGCTCGCCGCCACGCCCAAGGGCGACATCCGCCATTTGCGGCCGAACGGCGACGCCGTCGCGCGGATGGACGAACCGGCCGCGCCCGCGCTGATCCTGTTCCCGCGCTTCGGCCATGCCGCAGCCGAGCGGGCGATGGGCGGCAGCGAAGTGTTCATGCGGCTGACGCAGGCCTCGACCAACTATGTGCGGCTGGGCGAAGCGGGGTTCGATGCGCTGACCCGGCTGGTGACGACGCTGCCGGCGCGCGCCATCGATTATCCCGATACGGACAGCGCCGTGGCGCTGGTCGAGCGACTCTGGGCGGAACTGGCGTGAGCGCCGGCCGTCTTGCGCGCGCGCTCCGCGATCCCGCTTCGGCGCTGGCGCTGGATGAAGGCGACTGGGCCGGGCTGATCGCAGCGGCGCGCGCCGAACGGCTTGACGGATCGCTCGCCTGCCGGCTGGAAGGGCTGCCGCTGCCCGATCCGGTGGCGCGGATCATGGCCGACGCCCGCGCGGCGGCGGAGGAAGCGCGGCGTTCGGCGCTATGGGAGGTTGAGATGGCGCGCCGCGCGATCGCCCCCCTAGGCGCGCCGGTCATCCTGCTCAAGGGCGCGGCCTATGCTGCGGCCGGCCTCGATGCGGCGCGGGGGCGCGCGATCGGCGATCTCGACATATTGACGCCGCGCGCCGATCTCGATCGGGTGGAGGCGGCGCTGATTGACGCGGGCTGGGAGTGGGCCAAGCCCGATCCCTATGACGACGCCTATTATCGCCGCTGGATGCACGAACTGCCGCCCCTGATCCACGCCGAGCGCGACCGGATGATCGACGTGCATCACACCATCCTGCCCCTGACGGCGCGGCCGAAGCCCGATGCCGGCGCGCTGATCGCCGCGCGCGTGGGTCTGGGCGAGGGGCTGGCGGCGCTGTGTGCCGAGGACATGCTGGTTCATGCGGCCGCGCACCTCCTGGCGGACGGCGACCTCTCCGGCGGACTGCGCAACCTCTGGGACATTGACCGGCTGTTGCGCGAACATGGCGCGGTCGACGGCTATTGGGCGCGGCTCGATGAACGGGCGCGGCTGCATGGGCTTTCAACGGCCGTCGCTCGCGCTTTGAGGCTGGCGCGCCGCATCTTCGCGACGCCGGTCGACGATCGGCTGGCGGCGCGCGCGGGCGCGCTCGATGGTCTGTTCGAGCGCCGCCTGCTTGCGCGCGACGGCTGGGGGCGGGCGACCCGGCCGGTCGCCCGCTCGGCCTTCTATGCGCGCGCGCACCTGATGCGCATGCCGCCAGCGTTGCTGGCGCGGCATCTGTGGATCAAGAGCCGCCGGCGCCTTTCGCCGATGTCATGATGCGGCAAGCGCGCGATCAGGCGCGCGCCGCCATAGCGCCGTCCAGCCGCTCGAGCGCGGGGAGGAGTTCGTCATAATGGTCGATCACCAGATCGGCGCCCAGATCTTCGATCGGCTGCATCAGGAAACCGAAGCTGACGGCGATGCAGCCTATGCCTGCATTGTGCGCCGCGCCGACATCGTAGATCGAATCGCCCACGAACGCGGCCGACCCCCCGCCGCAGCGCCGGATCATCTCCTCGATCGGCGCGGCCGAGGGCTTGGCGTTGCCTTTGCCCATCGTGTCGCCGCCGATGATCGTCGCGAAGCGATCGGCCAGCCCGACTTCGCCGAGCAGCTTCAGGGCGAGCGATTCGAACTTGTTGGTGACGACGGCGATCTGGACGCCCTTGGACGCCAGCGCGTCCAGCGCATCCAGCGCGCCGGGGAAGGGCACGCTGCCGCCGGAGATATTGTCGCGATAGAAATGCAGCAGCCTGGGATAGAGCTCGGCCATCAATTCGGGGCTGGAGCCGCCCGATCGTTCAAGCCCCTTCTGAAGCATCAGTTTCGCGCCGCCGCCGATCATCGGCTTGACCTGATCGACATTGAGCGGCGGGCGGCCTTCCAGTCCCAGTGTATGATTGACCGCCGCCGTCAGATCGGCGCTGGTGTCGAGGAGTGTGCCGTCGAGGTCGAAGCCGACGATCGCGTAGGGAAAGCCTGTCATCGCCGCCGCCATGCCCGCGCCCCACTGGCAAAGGCAAGCGCGTCGTGCGATTGGGCGCCCACAAGGACAGGAACAGAATGACCGACACGCCCGTCGCCGCCGTCATCCTCGCCGCCGGAAAAGGCACGCGGATGAAGTCCGATCTCCACAAGGTGCTTCACCCGATCGCGGGGCGGCCGATGCTGCTTCACCTGATCGCGAGCGCGGCGGCGCTTGCTCCGGCGCGCACCGTCGTGGTCGTTGGGGCGGGGCGCGAGCAGGTCGAACGGGCCGTCGCGCCGCTGGGCGTCGCCACGGTGACGCAGGCGGAGCAACTGGGCACGGGCCATGCGGTGCGGCAGGCGGAGGCCGCGCTGGCCGGTTTCGACGGCGACGTGCTGATCCTTTATGGCGATGTGCCGCTGGTCGGCAGCGCCACGATGCGGCGGATGCTCGACGCCCTTCATGGCGACGGCGATCCAGCCATGGTTGTGCTGGGCTTCCGCCCGGCTGATCCTGCCGCTTATGGCCGGGTGATCGCTGATGCCGACGGGCGTATCGCGAAGATGGTCGAATATAAGGACGCCAGCGCCGAAGAGCGCGCCGTCACGCTGTGCAATTCCGGTTTGATGGCAGTGCGTTCGGGCGATCTGTTCAGGCTGCTCGCGAAGATCGGCAACGATAATGCGGCCGGCGAATATTATCTGCCCGATATCGTGATGCTCGCCCGCGCCGAAGGGGGCTTCGCGCGTGTGGTCGAGGCTGACGCGAACGAAGTCGCCGGCGTGAACAGCCGCGCCGAGCTAGCGGCGGTCGAGGCGCAGTGGCAGGTCGCCCGGCGCGCGCAGGCGATGGCGGATGGCGCGACGCTGATCGCCCCTGAAACCGTGTGGTTCGCGCATGATACGGTGGTCGGCCGCGACGTGACGATCGAACCCAATGTCTTTTTCGGCCCCGGCGTCAGCATCGGCGATGGCGCGGTCATCCACGCCTTCAGCCATATCGAGGGCGCGATCGTTTCGGCGCGCGCCGAGATCGGCCCCTATGCGCGGCTGCGGCCGGGCGCGGAGATCGGCGTCAAGGCCAAGGTCGGCAATTTCGTCGAAGTGAAGAAGGCGAAGCTGGGCGAGGGCGCCAAGGCCAATCACCTCACCTATCTGGGCGATGCCGAGATCGGGGCGGGCGCCAATATCGGCGCAGGCACGATCACTTGCAATTATGACGGCTTCTTCAAATATCGCACCGAAATCGGCGCGGGCGCCTTCATCGGATCGAACAGCGCGCTGGTCGCCCCGGTGAAGATCGGCGACGGCGCGATCGTCGGTGCGGGATCGGTGATCGTCGGCGATGTGGAAAGCGACGCGCTGGCGCTCACCCGCGCGCCGCAGGATGCGAAGCCCGGCTGGGCCAGGCGTTTTCGCGAACGGATGCTGGCGCGAAAGGCCAAGATGTGACGGACCGCTACACCGGAAAGCCCTTCCTCAAGCTGCTCGAAAGCTATGTGCTCGACGCGACCGGGCATCTCGACGCTGACAGCGACGCCGCGCTGACCGCGATGGAGCCCGGTTACCGCGAGATGTTCGGCGAGGCGGGGCCGTGGCGCGCCATCGTCGCGCAGCGCATGCGCTTTCCGGAGGGCATGGCGGGCGCCATTCGCGAGGTCTGGGAGAAAGGCCGGGCGAAGTTCGTCGCGGCCAACGGATATGAGCCGGATCCGGCCGAGTTTTCTCGTTTTTTCGTGGACACCAATTTCCCGCATTGATGCGGCAAGGGATCGACAACTATGTGCGGAATCGTTGGAATCGTCGGCAAGGAAGCGGTTGCGGACCGGCTGCTCGACGGACTCAGGCGCCTCGAATATCGCGGTTATGACTCGGCGGGCATCGCGACCGTCCATGATGGCGCGATCGATCGCCGCCGCGCCTCGGGCAAGCTGGTCAACCTCGCCGGGGAACTCGCCGCCAATCCGCTTCCCGGCGACACCGGCATCGCCCACACGCGCTGGGCGACGCATGGCGGGCCGACCACCAACAACGCGCACCCCCATGCGACCAATGAAGTCGCGCTGGTCCACAATGGCATCATCGAGAACTTCAAGGCGCTGCGCGACGAGCTGATCGCGCGCGGCCGCACCTTCACCAGCGAGACCGACACCGAGGTCGTCGCCCATCTGGTGAGCGAGAAGATCGAGAATGGCATGTCGCCGGCAGAGGCGGTGGCCGAGGTGCTGCCGCGCCTGCACGGCGCCTTCGCGCTCGCCATCCTTTTCCGCCAGCATCCGGAGCTGCTCGTCGGCGCACGCCTCGGTTCGCCGCTGGTCGTCGGCTATGGCGACGGCGAGACCTATCTGGGTTCGGACGCGCTGGCGCTCGCCCCGCTCACCCAGCGTATCGCCTATCTCGACGAGGGCGACTGGGTGGTCATCGACAAGGACGGCGCGCAGATCTTCGACAAGGACAATAATCCGGTCGAGCGTCCCGTCACGATCTCGGGCGTGACCGGCGATCTCGTCTCCAAGGGCAATCACCGCCATTATATGCTCAAGGAGATTTACGAGCAGCCGATCGTCGTCGCGCAGACGCTGCGCGGCTATCTGCAGCGGATGGAGGAGAAGGTTTCGCTCCCCATTCCCGATTTCGATCTGACTGACATCCGGCGCGTCACCATCGTCGCGTGCGGCACCAGCTTCTACGCTGGCATGGTCGCCAAATATTGGTTCGAGCAGTTCGCGCGCGTCCCTGTCGACATCGATGTCGCGTCGGAGTTTCGCTACCGCGCCCCGGTGATGGAGGAAGGCGGGCTGATGATCGTCATCAGCCAGTCGGGCGAGACGGCGGATACGCTCGCCGCACTGCGCCACGCCAAGTCGGAAGGGCAGAAGATCGCCGCCGTCGTCAATGTGCCGACCAGCACGATGGCGCGCGAGGCCGATCTGCTTCTGCCCACTCATGCCGGCCCGGAAATCGGCGTCGCGTCCACCAAGGCCTTCACCTGCCAGCTCGCCGTGCTCGCCGCCTTCGCCGCCAATCTGGCGCGCGCCAAGGGCCGGCTGTCCGCTGCGGAGGAGAAGGCGATCGTCAAGCATCTTGCGGAGGCGCCGTCGGCGCTCAACGGCGCGCTGGCCTATGACGAGGCGATCCAGGCGATGGCGCATGTCGTCGCCGGCGCGCGCGACGTGCTCTATCTGGGGCGCGGCACCGACTATCCGCTGGCGCTCGAAGGCGCGCTGAAGCTGAAGGAAATCAGCTATATCCATGCCGAAGGCTATGCGGCGGGCGAGATGAAGCACGGCCCCATCGCGCTGATCGACGAGAATGTGCCGGTGATCGTGATCGCGCCTTCCGGGCCGCTGTTTGAAAAGACCGTCTCGAACATGCAGGAAGTGCAGGCGCGCGGCGGCAAGGTGGTGCTGATCAGCGATTATGACGGGATCGAGCAGGCGGGCGAGAATTGCATCGCCACGATCACCATGCCCAAGGTCCATCCGCTGATCGCGCCGCTCGTCTATGCGGTGCCGGTGCAGTTGCTGGCCTATCATGTCGCGGTCGCCAAGGGCACCGACGTCGATCAGCCGCGCAATCTCGCGAAGAGCGTTACGGTCGAATAAGGCGAGGCGGAAAGGCTCGGCGGCTCGTCAGGCCGGGGTCTCCGGCTCGCTCCGCCGCGCCTTGCCGCGCAGCAGATATGACAGGATCAGGATCGGTTCGAGGATCAGCATGCCGATGACGACGCCGGTCAGGCGCTCGATCCCTGGGCCGATTTCGGCATGGGCGTAATTGTCGGGCACCAGCGTGATCAGCACGGCGAACGCGAACTGAAAGCCGATATAGCGATAGGCCGGGTTCCCCGTCTCGATCCAGCGGCCGATGAACACGCCCGTCATCGTGCCGGCGATCAGCGGCGCCGTCGCGCCCTTGGCGAGCAGCAGCCAGACCAGCGCGAACGCCCCGCCAAGGGCGCAGCCGATGAGCCGGTGGATGAGCCTGGTCGTCACCGGCTTCAGATTATTGTCGCCGACGTCGGACAGCGGGACGACCATCACCGCCATGATGCTGATCGCGCCCTGGGCCAGCGCGGGAATGGCCAGCCAGTGCGACAGGATCGCCAGCGTGGCGAGCGCGAGGCCGCCTTCGACGGCATGGCGCGCGGCGTCGGCATGCCAGCGCACCGGCGTCGGCGCGGCCGATGCCGTGCCCGGCCAGAGGCGGCGGAGCGTCGCCGATGAGATCAGGCTGACGACGACGCAGGCGAAGGTGCCGGCCGCGGTTTCGATGATTCGCGTCTGGACGAAGGCCGGCACCCCCGCTCCGGGCATGTCGACCTTGTCGAGCAGAACCATCGCGAAGGTCAGGCCGACGAACAGCCAGGCATAGGCGTGATGGGTAGTCAGCGCCGCATAGATGCTCGCCGCGCCGATGATGAAAAGCGCGCCTGCGGCAAGCGGCCAGTAAGGCGCGGCCAAAGGCACGATGACGAGCGCGAGCAGGCCGCCGGCAATCGTGCCGCCGAAGCGCCGGACGCCGCGCGTCAGCGTTTCGCTCGCCAGTCCGCGTATCACGGCATAGCCTGCAAAGGCCGCCCACGAGATATTGGTCGCGCCCAGAAGATGCGCGAGCAGGATCGCGAGAAGCACGGAAGCGACGGGCTCCAGCCCGGTGATGATGCGCGCGATGAAGCGATCGTCCAGTGTCACGGTCCGCTGTCTATCGCTGGGTCCGGGCGATTGCGAGCGACCCCCTCGGCTTGATCGCAGACCGGGTGGAAAATTGCGGCCGGCGCCCGATCGACGCCGGTCGTCAACAGGTCATGGGCGGCGGCCATCCGCTACGCTGCGGCTGGCGCAAAATGCGCCTTTCCGAATGGACTCTCAGCCGTGATTGTAACGCGACACGGCTTCGCGCACGCCCAGCGCCTCGGCCATGCGGACGAGATCGGCCAGCGATTCCGCCTCCATCTTGCGCATCATATTGCCGCGGTGGATCTTCACGGTGATCTCGCTCAGTTCCAGCTTGCCCGCGATCTGCTTGTTCATCAGCCCCGCCGCGACATAGCCCAGAACGTCGCGTTCGCGCGGCGTCAGGCATTCGTAGCGGGCGCGCAGCGACGCATCCTCGCGCTCGCGCATCCGGCGGTCCTCGTCGCGCGCGACGGCCTCGTCGATCGCGGCGAGCATCGCCTGATCGTCGAAGGGCTTGGACAGGAAAGTGACCGCGCCGGCGCGCATTGCGCGCACCGTCATCGGAATGTCGCCATGGCCGCTGATGAGGATCACCGGCAGCGTCGTGTCGCTGTCGAGCAGTTCCTGCTGGAAATCGAGCCCGTTGACGCTGCCGAGCTGGACATCGAGCACAAGGCAGGCCGCGCTGTCCGCCGCATCGTCGGCCAGAAACTCCTCGGGCGCACCGAAGCCGCGCACGTCATAGCCCGATGCGCGCAGCAGGCTGGCGAGCGAATCGCGGACATCGGCGTCATCGTCGATGATGCAGACGAGGCGGCTGCCACTGACTTGGTTCACGGCCGTCATTTTGCCCTCCTTTGCTTCGTTTTCCTGCCTGCGCAGCGCGATCCGCCGCCGCTCAGGCGGCGAGCAGCGCCTCGACCTCTTCGAGCAGCAGTTCGGGATCGGTGGGTTTGGTCACGAAAGTCGCGATGCCCAGTTCGCGCGCGGTGGCGCGCGCTTCCGGCGTCGGGAATGCGGTCATCAGGATAACCGGGACATCATAGCCCTTGCGGCGCAACTCGCGCTGCAATTCCAGCCCGTCCATGCCCGGCATGTGCAGGTCGGTGATAAGGCAGGCCATCACCTGCAGGCTGGCCGAAGCCAGCAGGGCTTCCGCGCCGTCAAAGCCGTGAATGTCGATGCCGGCAGACCGGAAGAACGCCCCGATGCTGTCGCGGACATCCTGATCGTCGTCGACCACGCAGATAACAGACCCAGTAGGCACTTCACTTACTCCCGCTCCGCCCGAGGCGCAGCTTCACGCTCATAAATGGCGCGATCGGCGCGCCGCCCCTATCATATTAAGATGTTATTCCCGGCGAATCGGCCGCCGCCGCAGGCAAGGTGAAGGCGACCGTTGCGCCGGCGCCCTCGTTATTCTCGGCGCTGATGCGGCCGCCCTGCGCCTCGATGATCGATCGGCAGATCGACAGGCCCATGCCCATGCCCTCGGCCTTGGTGGTGTAGAAAGGCTCAAAAATGCGCCGGGCTGTGTCGCCGGGGAAGCCTGATCCGCTGTCGCTCACCGCTATGCGGATCATGCCGCCGTCCATCGGCTCAGCCGCTATGTCGAGGCGGCGATCCGCCGGCGGCGTATCGCGCATCGCCTGTATGCCGTTGATAATCAGATTGACCAGAACCTGCTGCACCTGGACGCGATCGGCGATTACGGCGCGCGCTTCGTCGATGCCGGTTTCGCGCATCGTAACGTCTGCGGCGCGCGCTTCGCGCTGGACGAGCGCCATGGCGTCCTCGATCAGATCGCCCAGGTCCAGGCGCTCGGCCTGCGGCGGCGTTTTACGCGCCAGCGCCCGGATGCGCGCGATGACGTCGGCGGCGCGTGCGCCGTTGGCGCCTACCTTCTCCAGGCAGGCGTCGACTTCGCCCAGATCGGGTTCGGGGCGCGACAGCCAGCGGCGGCCTGATTTGGCGTAGTTGATGATCGCGGTCAGCGGCTGGTTGACCTCATGCGCGATCGATGCGGCGAGCTGGCCCAGCATCGACACGCGCCCGGCGTGCGCCAGCTCGGCCGATGTCTGCTCCAGCCGCGCCCGCGCTTCATTGCGCTCGGTCACGTCTGCAGCCATCACGAGCATGTTGGACCAGTCGCGGCTGTCGAGTAGTTCGGTGACGCGCAGCACGATGTCGACGGTCCGCCCGTCGATCGTCCGCAGCTTGGTCTCGACTTCGGCCGATCGTTCGCCGCCGGCCAGCGCGCCCAGCAGGGCGGCCATCGATTCCAGCGCGTCTTCCGGATAGCGGCCGCGCAGGGTCGATCCGATCAACGCTTCGCGGGAAGGCGCGCCGAACAGGGCGATCGCGGCCTGATTGGCGTTGCGGATGACCGCCGCGCAGGCGCCGGCCTGCACCACGTCACTATGCTGCGCCAGCCAGCTTGCGGCATTGGCGTCCGGCGGAACGGCTTCGGTCAGGATGCGCATCGCCTCCGACCAGTCGGACTCCCATGCGGCGAACCCGGCGGTGTCGAAGATCGCGCGATAGCGTTGCTCGGATGCGCGGCGCTCCATATCCGCGCGGCGCTTTTCGGTCAGGTCGCTGCTCGATTCGATCACGCCGATCGGGCGGCCGCCGGGATCGCGGCGCAGCAGCCACCGGCTCGCCAGCACCAGCCGCGTGCCGTCGCGCCGCGTGCGCGCGACTTCGCCCGACCAGTGGCCGTCGCGTTCGAGCGCCGCCGTCACCTCCTCGACGGGAAAGCTGCAATGGAGCAGGTCGTCGCGTCGCCGGCCGATCGCCTCGCGCCGCGTCCAGCCATAGAGATGCTCGGCGCCTTCGTTCCAGTGCAGGATCGTGCCGTCCATGCTGCGGATGATGACCGTGTCGTGCGAAAGCTCCAGGATGCGCGCCTGTTCGCCCAGCGTGGTGCGCGTCGCCTGATCGCGTATCGACAGCAGCGTGGTGATGCCGATCGCGACCATGCTCACCGCAAAGCGCGAGAGCGAGCCGTCGGTCAGCGCGTCGAGATGCCCGCCGAGGAATGCCGCGATGGTGAGGGCGCCCGTGCCGAGTCCGGCGGCGATGACGGCGCGGCGTCCGAGCGGGGCGACGAGCAGGATGACCGCGATGTGAAGCACAGCAATCGCGCCGTCGAGCGAACTGAACAGATCGAAGGCGAAGATCGTGAGCGCAAGCAGCAGCGCGCTTCCGATCAGCAGGCGCTTCGGGATCATGCTGCGCGCCATGGGGTCAGCGCGCCCCTGCTGCGATCATCGGCACCGTGTTTCGCTCCGTTCGAGGCGAAGCGATCGTATGCGGCGGCGCGTCGCGTCGCCAGATTCATTTCACAATTCAATCCGCGATCCTCCGCAGCCGCTGCGGCATCGCCGCCCGGCCCGCATCTGATTTTCAGGATAGGCTGGCTTGTCGGACGGCAGACCTATACGAAGATGTTAGGCAGGCTGCGGCTCGCCAAAGATGAAACGAAAATGAAACATCGCAGCCGCCGGCTTCACCAAAGCGTCAAATGAGAGTCGCCAAGCGGTCCTAGAGCCGCGCTCGGTCAACCTAACCGGGGCACTCTACTCCAATGAAGAATATCAAACTGGCTCGCGCCTTCTGGCTGGCGAGCGCCGGCATCCTTTCCGGCGCGCTGTGCGCCGGCAACGCCTATGCGGCGGACGATGCGGCGCCCGCCGCGGCAACCGCGCCCGTCGCTGACGCCGGCGGAGAGGGGCTGGGCGACATCGTCGTCACCGCCACCAAGCGCGAGACCAACCTGCAAAAGACGCCGATCGCGATTTCGGTGGTGAGCGAAAAGACGCTGGTCGATCGCCACGTGCAGAGCCTGATCGATCTTGCGGACGGCGGCATTCCGTCGCTGCGCATCGCGACCTTCGAGGCGCGCCAGTCGGCGCTGACCGTCGGCATCCGCGGCATCGTTCCCTTCGACGCGAACCAGACGGCGCGCGACCAGGGCGTCGGCGTCTATGTCGACGGCGTGTATCTCGGCCGTCAGCAGGGCCTGAACGCCGCGCTGTTCGACGTTCAGCGCATCGAGGTGCTGCGCGGTCCGCAGGGCACGCTGTTCGGCCGCAATACCGAAGGCGGCGCGGTCAGCATCGTCACCAAGGATCCGACCGGCGAGTTCGGCGGCCGTCTGACCGGCGGCTTCGGCAATTATGGCAGCTACACCACCGAGGCGCACGTCGATCTTCCCGCCTTCGGCAACCTCGCGGTCAAGGTCGACGGCCTGATCCAGCATCAGGATCCGACGGTTAAGAACCCGCTGGCGGGCCAGGCCGGCTGGAACCAGTATAACCGCGTCGGCGGCCGCATCTCGGCCAAGTGGACTCCCACCGACAACCTCACCATGCTGCTGTCCTACGACAAGGCGAAGGACGAGAACACGCCCTTCTACAGCCAGCTCGTCAACTACAACCCTAACAATTATCCGGTCGCCACGCTGGCGCAGATCAACGCCAATGGCGGCAAGCTGCCGGCCGGTTTCATCGCGCCGCTTTCGCCGCTTGTCACGGTCAGCGGCGATCACCGCATGAAGGTCGCCGACATCGGCGTGCCGCAGCAGCCCAGCGTCGATCGCACCGAAGGCGTCGCCTTCACGATCAAGTACAAGATCAGCCCGAATATCGAGCTTCGCTCGATCACCGGCGCGCGCAATGTCACGACCGATCAGTGGGACAATTCGGGCGGCGCCCACCGCACCGTATTCCTGCCCAACAGCAATTTCAGCCGCTACAGCCTCTCCTACCTCCACCAGAATCAGGTGAGCCAGGAGTTCCAACTGGTCGGCAGCCTGCCGCAGATCGATTATGTCGCGGGTCTCTATTATTTCAGCGAGAACGCCCGCGAGGAAGCGGCGACGCCGAGCAGCAACAAATGGAATGCCGACGGCACCGGTTACACGATCAACAGCGAGTCGGTTCCCGGCGCGATCACCTCTGGCAATCAGGGCTGGGACCGCGCGTCCTGGTTCCGCCAGCGCGGCAGCGAGGCGAGCGCGCACAGCTACGCCGCCTTCGGCCAGTTCACCTTCACTCCGGATGCGCTGGGCGACATCGTCCACCTGACGGCGGGCGGCCGCTACACGCGCGACAAGCGTAACGGCACGCTTTACCTCGTGCAGGGCAAGGCGACGAACTTCACCTTCAATTACAGCAAGGGTCGCTTCGACCCGATGGTCACGCTGGCTGTCGATGCTGCGCCGGGCGTCAATCTCTACGCCAAATATTCGACCGGCTACCGCGCCGGCGGCGCCAACGATCGCTCGCAGACCTTCCAGGCCTTCGGTCCGGAAGTGGTCAAATCCTATGAAATCGGCGCCAAGACCGACTTCTTCGATCACCGCGTCCGCCTGAATGTGGCGGGTTACCTGATGGACCGCACGGGCACCCAGACCGACTTCGACAATGTCGACACCAATCCGGCCAGCCCGACCTACAACCTGCATACCGAAGAGACGCGCAATGCGCCGGGCAAGTCGAAGATCCGGGGCGTCGAGGCCGATCTGACGGTCAACCCGGTGGAAGGCCTGACGCTCGGCGCTTCCTACGCCTATACGCATACGAAGGTGCCGCCGACGCCGAACCCCTTCCTGAACAACCGGCCCTTCCAGGTCTATGTCGTCTATACGCCGAAGAACGCGGCGTCGGGCTTCATCGACTATTCGCTGCCGGTCAGCGGCAACGGCATGGGGCTGCGTCTGCACCTCGACGCCAACTATGCGAGCCCGCAGCGCAGCTTCCAGGCGGAATCGGTGCAGAGCGACTCGAGCTTCATCGTCAACGGCCGCCTTGCGCTCGCCGACATTCCGATGACGGGCGAAAAGACCAAGCTGACCGTCGCGGTGTGGACGCGCAACCTGTTCAACGAGACGCACATCTATCGCCGCTCGGCCGCCAACTCGTCGCCGACGGCGAACTATTCCAACGGCGTGCTGACCGGCTACAGCTATGGCGGCGTGCTTGGCGACTATGCCAACTTCAACCCGCCGCGCACCTTCGGCGTGGAAGCCACGCTGAACTTCTGATCGCGCTGGCGACTAAAGGAAAAGGCCCGTCCGGCATCGCGCCGGGCGGGCCTTTTCCTGTTTGCCGCTCGCCGGTCCGCGAGGGCGGCAGGCGAGAAGGCTGCTCAAACCACCGGCAACACCACGGTCACCGCCAGCCCGGGCGCGGCGTCGGACAGGATCACGCGTCCGCGGTGCAGCCGCGCGATCGCTTCGACCAGCGCAAGGCCCAACCCGTGACCGCGCTCGGTGCCGCTGCCCACGCGGCCGAAGCGCTGCATCGCCTGTTCGCGCTCGCCGGCGGCGATGCCGGGGCCATTGTCGATGACGAGCAGGCGGGCCTCATTGCCCTCGCGGCTCACTTCGACGCCGATGCGCGCGCCCGGTTGGGTATGGCGCAGGCTATTCTGAATGAGATTGAGGAGCAACTGGGTCAGCAATTGCCTGTCGCCTTCGATCGGCGTCGGGGGGCAGGGGCCGGTCTCGATCGTCCGTCCGTCGTCGATCGCGACGGGCTCCATCATCGTCGCCACATCCTCGGCCAGCGCGCCCAGGTCGATGCGCGCGAAGCCGGCGCGCCGATCGCCGCCCTCGACCTCGGCGATGCGCAGGATCGCGGAGAAAGTGGCGAGCAGCCGGTCGCATTCCGCGATGCACGCGTCGATCTTCGCGCGTTCGCCCGCCTCGGTCGTCTCCTCGGCGATCAGCGATAATTGCCCGCGCAGCCGGGCCAGCGGCGTGCGTAGTTCATGCGCGACATCATTGGAGATGTTGCTGATGCCGTGCATCAGGTCAGTCATGCGATCGAGCATGCGGTTGAATGACTGCGCCTGCTGGCCGAATGCGTCGTTCGGATCCTCCACGGGCACGCGCCGCCGCATGTCGCCGTCGATGATCGCGTCGGCCGTGGCGCGGATCGCCCGGATCCGCGCGGCGATCAGCGACCCGAACAGTCTGAGGCCGCCAAGCACGATCAGGATGATCGCGCCGAAACCGGTCACGAAGATGCGCAGCCGGTGGCGGTCATAATGATCGAACGGCTCGGTCTCGCCGACCGTCACCAGTGTCAGCCCGCCTTTGACGCGGCGCGCCAGCGCCCGGCCGGCGGACAGGCCTTTCAGGCCATCCGCGGTCGTCAGCGTCGAAAATCCCTGCGGCGGCAGACGAGCCAGTTCGATATTGCCGCCCAGCCTCTTGCCCGTTTGATCGGTCAGCAGAAAACCGATGTCGCCGGTGTCGCGCTCGCGCGCCAGCTCGCCGATCCGCTCGTTCATTTCCTTGAGAGTGTCGTGCGGCGCAACGCCTTCGACAGCGTGGCTCAGCGCCGAGATGCGCCGGTCGACCAGCGCGCGGATCGTCACGTGCGTCGCGAAATAGCTGGCGACGCCGGTCGCCGCCGTTGCGCCCATGAACAGGATGATGAAGGCGATCGTCAGCGCGCGCAACGATCGCAGCGGATTGAGCAAGCCGCCTCAGTCCTTCAGCATATAGCCGACGCCGCGCAGCGTCACGATCGCATCATCCTCGCCCGCCGCCGCCAGGCGCTGGCGCAGCCGGCGGATATAGACGTCGACCAGATTATGCTCAGGCTCGAAATCATAGCCCCAGACGCGCTCGATCAGCATCGCGCGGGTCAGCACCGTGCCCGCGTTGCGCGCCAGCTCGGCCAGCAGGTTGAACTCGGTCTTGCCCAGATCGATCGGCGTTTCCTCCACCCAGGCGCGATGCTTGGACGGGCTGACGCGGATGCGCCCGGCGCGGATCGTCTCGCTGCCGCCGCCGGCCCAGTCGCGTCGCCGCGCCACGGCGCTCAGGCGCGCGTTGAGCTCCTCGACGGGGACGGGCTTGACCAG
The DNA here is from genome assembly GCA_003240855.1 of Sphingomonas sanxanigenens. Lineage (GTDB taxonomy): Bacteria > Pseudomonadota > Alphaproteobacteria > Sphingomonadales > Sphingomonadaceae > Sphingomonas_L > Sphingomonas_L sanxanigenens_A. The sequence continues at coordinate 4,342 of QFNN01000009.1, read as the reverse complement.
ATAATCGTCGGCGCCGGTCTCCAGCCCTTCTATCTTGTCCTGCGTGTGGCCGAGCGCGGTCAGCATGATGACCGGCACGCGATTTTCGTTGCCGCGCAGCCGCTCCAGAAAGGACATGCCGTCGAGCCCGGGCATCATCCGGTCGAGGATCACCGCGTCATACTGGTCGCGGCCGACTGACAGCAGCGCCTCGCGCCCGTCGCGCGCCAGTTCCACTTTATGGTCCAGCCGCCGCAATTCCTCGGCCAGCGTGGGGCCATAGACATGATCGTCCTCGACGAGCAGGAGGTTCATGGAAATGCGCGGGCCTCGGCAGTTCAGACGCTTCTTCTATAAGCGCTGGCCCGCGCCTGCGCCACTGCCTGTGCGGCTCGACAGGGGGGATTTTGCGCATTAACGGGCGGGGTCATGCAGGGGGCTGGGCTGAATATCGACCGGATCGGCGCGCGTGTCGCCTTTGGTCTGGTCGCGCTTGCGCTGCTGCTTCGCGTGATGATCCCGGCCGGCTTCATGCCGGCGGCAGGGCAGGGCTTGGCGATCGAACTCTGCACGGGCATGGGCGCTACGCCTGCCTGGGTCGATGCCGACGGCAAGGTGCACAAGGGCAGGCCCGATAAGGGCAGCGCCGCCGATCACCCCTGCGCCTTCGCCGGTTTCGGCGCGCTGATCGATCTGCCTGCGCCTCTCGCGACTCCTGCGCCGCCGTTCCGTCTGGGCGTGGCGGCGCTCGTCGCGCGCGTTGCGGCGGCGTCGGTCGGGCAGGGGCTTGCAGCGCCTCCGCCGCCTCAAACCGGGCCTCCCGCCAGCCTCTGACCTTGTCGGGCGTCCCCTGCGCATGCGCGGGGCGGCGCAATCTGCATGGATCCGCATTCCTGTGCGGATCGGGTCAAGGCATTGAAACAATGAATATTTATCTGCGCCTCTCGGCCAGCGCCCTCGCGCTCGCCGCCACCGCCGTCCACGCCGAAACAGAACGTGAGGCGGAACCAATTGTCGTTACTGCTCAACAGGTTAACGACGAATCCCGCCTCGCGATCGCAAGAACTCCCGGCGGCGTCGACGTCGTCGATTCCTCATCTTTCACCGACAAGCTAGCTGTAAACCTCCGCGACGCCCTGGCTTTCTCCCCGGGCGTCTACGCCCAGCCGCGCTTCGGTCAGGAAGTCCGCATTTCGATCCGCGGGTCAGGGATCAGCCGCGGCTATCATATGCGCGGCCTCACGCTTTTGCAGGACGGCATCCCGATCAACCTCGCCGACGACAATGGCGATTTTCAGGAGTTCGACCCTCAGGTCTTTGAGCGGATCGAAGTTTATCGCGGCGCCAACGCGCTGCGCCTCGGCGGGTCGACATTGGGCGGCGCGATCAACGCCGTGACGCCCACAGGCCGCACCGCGCCGACCCTGGACGTCCGGCTCGACGGCGGCAGTTTCGCCACGATCCGGAGCAAGCTGGCGGCGGCCTATGCAGACGAACGCGGCGACGCTTATCTTGCCTTCACCACAGATCATTCGGATGGCGACCGCGAGCATGACTGGCGCAGTTCGCTGCGCCTCAACGGCAATGCCGGGCTGCGGCTGGGCGACGGGGTCGAGACCCGCTTCTATGCTACGCTCAGCCATATCAAGCAGCGCCTGCCGGGCTCGCTCACCCTCGATCAGGCGCTGACCACGCCCAAATTGTCGCTGCCCGCGAATATCGGCGGCGACCAGCAGCGCGACATTGATTCGATCCGCTTGCAGAACCGCACGACGATCGACCTGGCCGGCGGCCAGGTGGCGTTTGGGGCCTTCGTCAATCTCAAGCAGCTTTTTCACCCCATCTATCAGGTTGTCGATCAGAAGAGCGCCGATCGCGGCCTGTTCGCGAATGCCGACCTGTCGGGCGATGTGGCGGGGCTGCCTTGGGAATTGTCGTTCGGGACGCAGGCGCGCTTTGGCACTGTGACGGCCAAGCAGTTCGTCAACGTCAGCGGCAAGCGCGGCGCGATCACCGCCAATGCGCGCCAGACGGCCTACACCGTCAACAGCTATGGCGAATTGCGCGTGAAACCGATCGACGCGCTGACGCTGATTGCCGGCGGCATTTATACGACGGGGCGTCGCAAGATCGACAATCGCCTCACGCCCGCTCGCAGCGGCACCGCTGATTTCGACGGCTTCGCTCCCAAGTTTGGTCTATTATTCCAGCCGCTGTCGGCCATCCAGCTCTACGCCAATTACAGCCGCTCGATCGAATTGCCGGGCTTCATCGAACTGGCGCAGACGCCGTCGGGCGGGGTTCCCGGATTCGCGCCGGTCGATCCGCAAAAAGCGTGGACGATTGAGATCGGCACGCGCGGCAAGCTGGGAATCGCTTCATGGGATATCAGCCTCTATCGCGCGCGGATCCGCGGCGAGCTGCTTCAATATGCGCTTGCGCCGGACATTCCGGCATCGACCTTCAATGCCCGTCGGACGCGGCGCCAGGGCGTCGAGGCAGGGCTGGACCTGCAGTTCGCCGTCTGGCTGCGACTGCGTCAGGTCTATCAGTTCAACGACTTCCGCTTCCGGTCGGACAGCCAATATGGCGACAATCGTCTGCCGGTGGTGCCCAAGCAGCAATATCGCGCGGAGGTCCGTCTGGGCGGCGATGCGGTGAGCCTCTCGCCCAATGTCGAGTGGACGCCGACCGGCGGCTGGGCGGATTATCAGAACAGCATCCGGGCGCCCGGTTACGCTCTGTTCGGCATTAGCGGCGAGGCCGCCGTCGCCAGGGGAGTGAAAGCGTTCATCGATGTCCGCAACGTCACCGGGAAAAAGGCGGTCGGCGACATATCCGCCGTCCTTCTGGCGACGCCCGCGACGGTTACTTACTATCCGATCGAACGCCGCGCCGTTTACGGCGGTCTGCGGGCGTCCTTCTGATGGCGTGCATCGCCCCGGCACGTCCGGCGCCCCCCAACAGGGGCGCCGGCACCGATTCGATCTACCGTTCGGTCTGGCGCTGGCATTTCTATGCCGGACTGGCGGTGCTTCCCTTCATGCTTTGGCTTGCAGTGACCGGCGGCCTTTATCTCTACAAGCCCGAGATTGAGGCGATGGTTTATGCCCGGTGGAGCCATGTCGCGCCGAGCGGGGCCCCGCTGCCGATCGATGAGATCGCCACGGCGGTCGAACGGCAGTCGCATGCGCGCATCGTGCAGGTGATGCGCCCCGCTGATCCGGCGGCGAGCTGGCGCATGACGTTGAAGCAGACGGACGGACGGCGGCGCCTCGCCTTTGTCGATCCCTATCGCGGGGTGGTGCTGGGCGAAACATGCGACGGCGGCATCATGCAGACGGTCCGCGATCTTCATAGCCTGATTATCACCGGCCCGATCGGCAGTGCCGTGATTGAGATCGTCGCGGGATGGGCAGTCATCCTCGTGCTCAGTGGCCTGTATCTCTGGTGGCCGCGGCGGGGTGGTCCGGTGCTGGGGCTGCGTGGTCGCCCTGGTGGACGCCTGTTCTGGCGGGATCTTCACGCATCCGTGGGGCTGATCACGGCGGCGGTGATCTTGTTCCTGGCCATCACCGGAATGCCGTGGACCGGTGTAGCGGGTGAGCACCTCCAGGCGTGGGTGGTGGCCCATGGATTTGGGCGCCCGGTATCGCCCGGTTCCGATCGTTGGAAAGTTGCAAAGAACCATGACCATGATGTGCGCCAAAGCCTGCCCTGGTCGATGCAGGCAGCGCCGCAGCCGGAGGGCCATCGCGGAGGAAATATCGGGCCTGCGCGAGCGGCGGCCGTTGCTATAGCTAAAGGACTGAAGCCGCCCTGGACGATGACGCTGCCCGGGACGCCTGAAGCGCCCTATGTCATCTCACAGATCATCGCCCGTGCCGACGACGCCCGCGTGCTCTACATTGATGCATCTGACGGGAGGCTGTTGCAGGATGCGCGATATGCGGGCTTCGGCGCAGGCGCGCGCGCAATCGAATGGGGGATCGCTGTCCATCAAGGGCAGCAATATGGCGCGCCCAACCGTCTGCTCATGCTCGGCGGCTGTCTGTCGATCGTCTTGCTCGTTCTGACCGCGCCAGTGCTGTGGTGGAAGCGCAGGCGCAACGGGCGTCTTGAAGCGCCGCCGCGTGCGACCGATCCGCGAAAGGTTCGTAGTGTCGCAATGATCATGGTGCTGGCAGGACTGCTCTTCCCGCTAACCGGCCTGTCTATGTTGGTCGCTCTCTGCGGCGAATGGCTTTGGGGATATCGGCGCAAGGCTGTTCGGTAGCGGTCGCCTGAGATTGGTTCGGACGCAAAAAGAAAGGGGACGACCTTCCGGTCGCCCCCTCGCTTTCCGAACGTATCGCTGAGATCA
>QFNN01000139.1 GCA_003240855.1 Sphingomonas sanxanigenens | reverse complement strand
CATCCGCTCGTCCGTCAGCCAATACAGGTCGCTCAAATCCAGTCTCCTTGCGGAGCATGAATCAGATCGCAACGCCCATATCAATGGGTCCTGACCCTACGGCGTGTTCAACCCCACCGATCCGGCACAGAGCCGCGACGACATCCGCTACATCTTCTCCACCTTCCCGATCGTCGAGCGCGAAGAGACGGCAAAATACGGCCGCTACCGCAGCCGCGACCTGACACTGGCCTGGATCAATGCCCTGATGGCGGGGCAACCGGATACGGAGGTGGAGGGATAGGTCAGAAAAATGGGGGCCGTAGCCCCCACCTTATTTGGTGCAATCAAGTTGCTTGTTAACAACCGGACCGCGATTTCTGAAGGCTGGAGCATTTCAGAAATCGCGGTCCGCGTCAAGCAGTTCAGAAATCGGAGGTCCGATTGCAACCGCATCACGCTTCCCGATTTCGAAAAGTTCGAAATTGTGATTCGATCTGCGGTGTTCGGGGATGGTTGTGGACGCCACTCCCTGATGCTACTCAACGTGATAACTCCGCCAGAGCTAGCCGACGACGTGCGGTTTGGCCCCCGCACCGTCGTCGGCGCGTCTTCACACTGAGTATGGAATGCGCTTGCGTGTTAGGTCGGTCAAGAAAAAAATCGGGAAGCGTGATGACTACAGATTATTTTTGACCTTTGCTTGGGCGGAGGTTAACATAATCCTATGGGTGGGCGCGTGCTAAACTCTGCGCCGCCTTGGGCGGGGATATGTGATGGCAACCAGACTAGGTCTCGACATCGGCACCAACAGCATCGGATGGTGCCTCTATGACGGTGATATCATCCGCGACATCGGCGTGCGCATCTTTTCGGACGGGCGGGAGCCGTCGAAGCTCGCAGTCTCCGGGTCTGGCACCCCGCTGGCAGTCAAACGGCGGGAGGCGCGCGGGGCAAGGCGGCGGCGGGACCGCTATATCGGGCGACGCACGGCCATGTTACGGGAATTGCGTCGGCATGGGTTGCTCCCCGCCGATCCCAAACAGGCCAAGGCGCTGGAAACGCAAGACCCCTATGCGTTGCGCGTTCGCGCGCTCGACGAGAAGCTGGAACCACATGAGATCGGGCGGGCGCTGTTCCAGCTCAACCAGCGGCGCGGGTTCAAGTCCAACCGCAAGGCGGAGCGCACGTCGAAGGCGGGCGAAGACGGCAAGATCGCCACGGCCACCAAGCTGCTCGATGAGGAAATGCGGAGACTGGGCGCGCGGACTCTGGGTGAGTTTCTGACCAAGCGCGATCATGAATTCGATGGCATGGCGGGCAAGCGCGTCAGGATGCGCGCAGACAGTAAGGCCTATGATTTCTATCCAGACCGCCGCCATGTGCTGGACGAGTTCCGCGCCATCTGGGAGAAGCAGAAGGTCTGGCATCCGGAATTGCTGACAGAGCAGGCGTGGAATGACATTTTCCGCGTGATCGAATACCAGCGCGAGTTGAAACCGCAGGTCGTTGGCCATTGCACCTTCGCGGGAATCAATGGCGTTCCGGCGGACGAGAAGCGCCTGCCTAAGGCGCATCCGCTGTTCCAGCAGCGCCGCCTGTATGAGGAAGTCAACCAGCTCAGGGTGGTTGCGCCGGGCGAAGGCGGACGCCCGCTGACGCTCGATGAACGCGATGCCCTGATCCTGAAGTTGCAGGACAAAAAGTCAGTCTCTTTCGAAATGCTGGGCAAGACGCTGAAACTCAAGGACGGCGAGCGTTTCAACAAGGAAAGCGAAAACCGCAAGGCGCTGGACGGTGATGAGGTGCGCGCCGAACTATCAGCCAAGAAGCTGTTCGGTACGCGCTGGTTCCATTTCAGCGCCGAGGAGCAATGGACGATCATCGACCGGCTGCTCGAAGAGGAGGATAGTGAAGCCCTGCTAACCTGGCTGAAAACCGGATATGGGCTGGACGATGACGCTGCGCTGGCTGTCGCCAACGCGAAACTGCCCGAAGGACATGGGCGCTTTGGCTTGACGGCGACAACGGCGCTGCTCGAAGAATTGCAGGCTGATGTCTGCACCTACGCCGAAGCCGCAAAACGGGCTGGATTTCATCACAGCGATTTCCGAACAGGGGAGGAATTCGACCAGCTCCCTTATTATGGCAAAATCCTTTCGCGCGAGATTGCACCGGGCAAGCCGGAATACGGCGACGAGAACGAACGCCGGTTCGGCAAGATCACCAATCCCACAGTCCATATCGGGCTGAACCAACTTACCAAACTGGTGAACGCGATCATTCGCATTCACGGAAAGCCCGATTATATTTTCGTCGAACTGGCGCGGGAGCTGAAGCTCAACGAAAAGGAGAAGGTCGCCTACAACCGGCAACTCAAGGACAACACCGATGCCGCACGAGATCGCGGCGCGAAGCTGGACACGATGGGCGTCCGCGACACCGGGCGCAACCGACTGATCCTGCGGTTGTGGACCGAGTTAAACCCCAGTGACGCACTGAATCGCCGCTGTCCCTTTTGCGGTGAGCAGATCAGCCAACGCATGATCCAGAACGGCGAGGTGGAGATAGAGCATATCATCCCTTACTCCCAATGCTTCGACGACGGCATCGGCAACAAGGTGCTCAGTCATGTTCGCTGCAACCGGCAGAAAGGCGATCAGACCCCTTGGGAGCGTTGGGGCCATGATCCCGACAGATGGTCCATCATCCAGGAGCAGGTTGCGCACCTTCACCGCTCGAAACAATGGCGCTTCGGTCCGGACGCACGGGACCGCTACACGGCGGAGGAAGATAGTTTCCTGCCCCGGCAACTGATCGACACCCAATATCTCACCCGCATTGCCGCGAAATATCTGGCTTGCATCTATCCCGAACGGGGCGAGCGGCATGTATTCGCCGTCCATGGCGGGATGACCGCGATGCTGCGGCGTCTATGGGATCTTAACTCCATTCTGCCCGATCATAACTGGGTGGAAAATCAGAACAGCAATGCGCCCAAGAACCGCCTCGATCATCGTCATCACGCGATCGACGCTGCCGTGGTCGGCATCATGACGCCGGGGTTGATCGCGGAAATTGCGAAGGCGGCGGCGCGCGCCGAAAAGCAGAATCTCGACAGGCTGTTTGAAGAATTGCCTATGCCGTGGGCGGAGCATCCAAACGACCGCCGTTTCCGCGACGAACTGCGCGAGAAGCTTCTGGCCGCGACCGTGAGTCACAAGGCGGATCATGGCCGCCAAAGCAAGCCCGAACGGGGGCGGGACATTACGGCCGGCAAATTGCACAACGACACGGCGTATGGCTTTACCGGCCTGACCAGCGATACGGGTTTGCCCGTCGTCGTCCACCGTGTTCCGCTTGCCAGCCTGACACCCAAGGACATCGCCGATCCGGATCGCATTCCCGATGCCACGCTGCGCGATGCGTTATGGACAGCGACGCGCGATCTTTCCGGCAAGGAGTTCGAGAAGGCCTTGCTCGACTTTTCCCGCACCCATGCGCAGTTCAAGGGCATTCGCCGGGTGCGGGTTCGGGAGGGACTCACACTCATTCCGATCAGCGATCGGGCGGGAAAGCCCTACAAGGGCTATCTGGGCGATTCCAATGCACGCTATAATGTCTGGCAGATGCCGGACGGCCGATGGATAACCCATTGGAAGGACCGAAATGGCCATGCTCAATCCGGCATAATCTCGACCTTCGATCTTCACCAGCCGGGTTACGTTGAACAGCGCCCCCACCCGGCCGCGAAGAAGGTGCTGAGCCTCAAGCAGAACGATCTTATTGCAATTGAGCGTGGCGGCGCGCCTCGCCAAATTATGCGGGTTCAGAAATATGGGCAAAACGGCCAGATTTTCCTGATCGAGCACAATGAAGCGGGAAATATGGCTGAGCGTAATAAAGATCGCGATGATCCATTCAAGTTCTATGGACCGGGGGCGTCGGCGCTCAGGAACATGAAAGCACGTCAGGTTCGCATTGACGAACTTGGCCGCATCTTTGATCCAGGCCCGCGTTAACTAGTCATTATCCATAATATGGCAGCCTTCTCGCGCGAAAGGCTGCTTTATGGACCGAATTGTCGATATTGCCACCGATGGCTTGCACTTGTCCGCTTATCGCGGATTTCTGATCGTCAAGCTCGACGGCCAGGAGCAGGGACGCATAGCACTTGATGACATATGCGCGGTCATCGTCCACGCGCATGGCGTCACCTGGACGACCAGCCTGGCGGTCGAGTTGGCGCGGCGCGGCGCGATCATCGTGTTGTGTGCCGCCAATCACGCTCCCGTTGCCCTGATTTCGCCAATCGACGGCCATCATGCGCAAGCGGCCAAGATGCGCGCGCAATGGGATGCCCCCCGTCCGCTGATGAAACAGCTTTGGCGGCAGATTGTTGTCGCCAAGATCGAGATGCAGGCTTCTCTGCTGTCCGCGCATGACAGGCCCGAAGGTAATGCCCTTGCCATGATGGCCAGGCGCGTCCGTTCGGGAGATGGCGACAATCTGGAAGCCCAGGCGGCACGACGATACTGGCCGGCCCTCATGGGGCCGAATTTTCGCCGGGATCAGGGTGCCGATGGAGCTAACGCGCTCCTCAATTACGGCTATACGGTTATGCGATCCTGCGTGGCCCGGTCCATCATCGCCGCTGGCTTGCACCCGACGATCGGCCTGCATCATCATAACCGGCTGAATGGCTTTGCGTTGGCAGATGATCTTGTCGAGCCGTTCCGGCCGTTGGTGGATAATCTCGTCCAGCGGATGGTGGACGAGGGTGTCGACTCGGTTACGTCCGAAGCCAAGCTGCGCCTCGCGCGTCTGATCGGACATGATGTGAGGATCGGCGGGAACATATCGCCTGTTTCCGTAGCAAGCCAGCGCATGGCCCAGTCTCTTGCCCGTAGCTTCGAGGACAGGAAGCAGGTCTTGACGCTGTTCGAGCCTCCTGACGCCTTGTCCTGGGCCAGCTTTGGCCATGCAGCGGCGCACTGATCCATGATCTTGAGCGGATACCGGCTTATGTGGATTTTCGTGATGTTCGACCTACCGGTGGACACCAAGGAACATGCCCGCGAGGCGGCAAAATTCCGCGAGTTCCTGCTGGATGAAGGCTTTGAAATGAGCCAGTTTTCAATCTATGCTCGGTTCTGCAATGGCAAGGAACACTACGAAACCTACCTGCGCCGGATTGAGGCGAATCTACCCGAGCGGGGAGAGGTTCACATCCTCACATTCACGGACAAACAATATGAAAACATCGTCCGATTCTCGAGTCAGCGCCGCCGGCGGCAGCGAAAGAATCCGGAGCAGCTTGCTTTGTTCTAAGGGTGATGCCGATTTTTGGTATGCTGGATGGGCACTTTTCCGGTTCTCTATCAACCAGTTGGGCGCTCATCCAGCATAGCCATTCAGAAATCGCGGTCCAGCTGCAACTTACCGGTTTCGCGGGCCTGCCCAACCTCTAGCATAGCCATTCAGAAATCGCGGTCCAGCTGCAACGCCTCCCGCCGCGATGAAATGAATTGGCGAAGCATAGCCATTCAGAAATCGCGGTCCAGCTGCAACCTGATGAACGACGGCATCGCCCTGTTCGATAGCATAGCCATTCAGAAATCGCGGTCCAGCTGCAACACATGGGCTGGTGTCCGCTCGAATATCGTGAGCATAGCCATTCAGAAATCGCGGTCCAGCTGCAACGGAACGACGTTCCGCCAATACGTCAGTAACAGCATAGCCATTCAGAAATCGCGGTCCAGCTGCAACCCACGCCCCCGACGCGCACGATCCATGAGGAGCATAGCCATTCAGAAATCGCGGTCCAGCTGCAACCTTCGCTCGGACTATTGATCAGCTTCCACGAGCATAGCCATTCAGAAATCGCGGTCCAGCTGCAACCGATCATCGCGGCGAACCTCAAAGTTCTTCAGCATAGCCATTCAGAAATCGCGGTCCAGCTGCAACCACCGAGGTCAGCGCATCTCGCTCGCGCGAGCATAGCCATTCAGAAATCGCGGTCCAGCTGCAACGGACCTTTGCTTCGGTCTCGGGCCAGATGCAGCATAGCCATTCAGAAATCGCGGTCCAGCTGCAACTCCTTTTCCTGCTTCTCGATGTCGCCGCGGAGCATAGCCATTCAGAAATCGCGGTCCAGCTGCAACTGGAGATCGACAGCATGGACCGCCCTGACCAGCATAGCCATTCAGAAATCGCGGTCCAGCTGCAACAGTGTGTGGGTTCCGTTCGGAACGCCTATTAGCATAGCCATTCAGAAATCGCGGTCCAGCTGCAACACTGGTCGCCTGCGCAAAAATCTGGCGCTGAGCATAGCCATTCAGAAATCGCGGTCCAGCTGCAACGGTTGAACGGGTCTTCCACCGTTTCGGGCAAGCATAGCCATTCAGAAATCGCGGTCCAGCTGCAACCAGGCGCTGATTGGGTGCTCGTTCATCGGAGCATAGCCATTCAGAAATCGCGGTCCAGCTGCAACTCAGCGGTCGCCTGGCTGCCCCTCAGCCCCAGCATAGCCATTCAGAAATCGCGGTCCAGCTGCAACGTGTTCACGCCGGCAGAAGCATTGATATCCAGCATAGCCATTCAGAAATCGCGGTCCAGCTGCAACTTCGAGCGCGATTTAGACGCATGCATGATCAGCATAGCCATTCAGAAATCGCGGTCCAGCTGCAACGAGGAATAGGCGTTCCAAAGGGAACCCAAAAGCATAGCCATTCAGAAATCGCGGTCCAGCTGCAACATCGATATAAGGCGAACCGAAGGGTGGCAGAGCATAGCCATTCAGAAATCGCGGTCCAGCTGCAACAGGC
>QFNN01000138.1 GCA_003240855.1 Sphingomonas sanxanigenens | reverse complement strand
GCTCGGCGACGGACAGGGGATCCAGATCCTGCCGGGCAAGCAGCAGCAGGGGATCGTCGGGACGCCGGGATGAAATGTCGTCCATGTCCATATGCGGAGCGTTGACCCGATCGCCCGGCATGTCAATAACGCGGCCGCCGGCTTTCTGGGGATTAATCATGCATTCGCTGCCGACGACGATGATCGCGATCGACCCCGAAACGTCGGGCGGACCTGAAGTGCTGAAGCCCGTTGAGCGGCCCGTTCCGCGTCCCGGCCCGGGCGAAGTGCTGGTCAGGGTGGCGGCGGCCGGAGTCAACCGGCCCGATGTAGCGCAGCGGCGCGGCGTCTATCCGCCGCCGCCGGGCGCGCCGTCGATCCTCGGTCTCGAAATCGCCGGAACGGTCGTCGATCGCGGCGAAGGCGTCGATGCGCCGGCGATCGGGGAACCGGTCTGCGCGCTCGTCACTGGCGGCGGCTACGCTCAATATGTCGCGGTGCCCGCCGGCCAGTGTCTGCCGGTGCCGCCCGCCCTTTCGATGGTCGAGGCGGCGGCGCTGCCCGAGACGCTCTTCACCGTGTGGACCAATCTCTTCGAGCGCGCCTACGCCGTCGACGGCGACACGGTGCTCGTCCACGGGGGCACCAGCGGGATCGGCACGATGACGATCCTGCTCGGCAAGCTGTTCGGCCTGACGGTGATCGTCACGTGCGGCGATGACGAGAAGTGCGCGCGCGCGGTCGAGATCGGGGCGGCGCACGCGATCAACTACAACAGCCACGATTTCGTCGAGGAGGTGAAGCGCATCACCGGAAAGCGCGGCGTCAACGCGGTGCTCGACATGGTCGGCGGCGATTATCTGCCGCGCAATCTCGCCTGCCTCGCCGAGGAGGGGCGCCATGTCTCGATCGCGGTGCAGCGCGGGGTCGAGGCGACCTTTTCCATCTGGGAAGTGATGCGCCGTCGCCTGACCCTTTCCGGGTCCACGCTGCGCGCGCGCTCGGTCCAGTTCAAGACGCTGGTGGCGGAGGAAATCCGTCGCGAAGTCTGGCCGCATGTCGAGGCGGGACGCCTGCGGCCGATCATCGATTCGGTCTTCAGCTTGGAGAAAGCTTCGGACGCCCATAGCCGGCTCGAAGGGCCGGGGCATGTCGGCAAGACCGTTTTAATAATCGAGTGACCGTCATGAAGGGTGAATTATGCAGCCGCTCGCTGGCGGCCTGTCTGCTTGTGGGCGTCGCGTCGCCAGCCTTGTACGCGCAGGATGCGGCGCAACCCGCGCCGCCTCAGCAGCCCGAGCATCAGGGCAATAGCGGCTCAGCCCCCGTCGGCGGCGAGGACGATGAGGATATCGTCGTCACCGGCCAGCGCCAGCGCGGTTCGGTGATCGGCGACATCCAGCCCGAGCTGACGCTCAACGCCGGCGACGTGCGCGCTTATGGCGTCAGCAGCATCAGCGATCTGCTCAGCGAGCTTGGCCCGCAGATTCGCAGCGATCAGGGCAGCGGCGGCGCGCCCGTGGTGCTGCTCAACGGGCGGCGTATCTCGGGCTTCGCGGAAATCCGCGATCTGCCGACCGAGGCGATCCAGCGCGTCGAGATCCTGCCCGAGGAAGTGGCGCTGAAATATGGCTATGCGCCCGACCAGAAGGTCGTGAACATCGTGTTGCGCCGGCGCTTCCGCGCGGTGACGGCCGAGGCGAACGGCAGCACGACGACCGAAGGCGGCGGCGGCAGCGGCGGCGGGGATGCAGGCATCTTCCACATCCGCAATGACAGTCGCCTCCAGTTGACGGTCAAATACGGCCAGACGGCTTCGCTCAGGGAAAGCCAGCGCAATCTCGTCTCGCGCCCGATCGACGCGCCATATGATTTCGCCGGCAATATCGGGGCGGGGCCGAACAGCGCTACCGGCGAGGTCGATCCGGCGCTGAGCGCGCTTGTCGGCTATCCGGTCACGGTCGCCGGCGTGCCGGTGTCGGCGGCGACGAGCGCGCCGACGCTTGGCGCTTTTGCCGCGACCGCCAACGATCCGAACGGAACCGATCTCACCCGCTACCGCACGCTGCAGCCGTCGAGCCAGAACTTCTCGGTCAACACCGTCCTCACCCGGCCGGTGTCCGGCAGCGTCACCGCGACGGTGAACGCCAGCTTTGGCCTGACTTCGAGCGATGCGCTCAACGGGCTGCCGGGCGCCGCCCTCGCTCTGCCTGCGGGCAGTCCCTTCTCGCCCTTCACGACCGATACGACGCTTTATCGCTATCCGGCCGGCCTTATGCCGCTGTCGCAGAGCGTCGAGGGCCAGACCGGGCACCTGGGCGTCACGCTCAACGGCATGGTCAGCTCATGGCAATGGACGCTGACTGGCGCTTATGACTATGCCGCCTCGCGCACGATAACGCAGCGTGGGCTCGACACCACGGCGATGCAGTCGCTGCTCGACGCCAATGATCCGGACTTCAATCCCTTCGCCGCCCTGCCGCTTGGCCTGATCGACGCGCTGCCCGCCGATCGCGCGCGATCGACCTCCAACAGCGGCGACGTAACGCTCACCGCCAGCGGATCGCTGGTCAGGCTGCCGGCGGGCGACATCTCGACGACGATCAAGGTCAGCGGCGATGCGCTCGGCCTCGATTCGCGCAGCTTCCGGGCCGGCGTCGCGACCGCCGGCGCCGTGTCGCGCCAGACGGGGGCAGGCCAGATCAATTTCGATCTGCCCGTCGCCAGCCGGCGCAAGGGCTTCCTCTCCGTCCTCGGCGAACTGACGGTCAACGGCAATGCGGCCGTTCAGCAGCTCTCCGATTTCGGCACACTCACTACCTATGGTTATGGCCTCAACTGGCGGCCGGTGACGCCGCTGAGCTTCATTGTTTCGGTGACTGACACCGATGGCGCGCCGACGGTCAACCAGCTTGGCGACCCCACCGTCATCACCCCCGGCGTGCGCGTATTCGATTATGTGCGGGGCGCGACGGTCGATGTGACGCAGGTCACCGGCGGCAATCCCGATCTCCTCGCCAGCAACCGCCACGTCATGAAGCTGGGCCTCAACTACAAGCCCTTCGCCAGGACCGACCTGACGCTGACCGCGAACTTCATCAAGACGCGCGTCCGCAACCAGAGCACGTCGCTGCCTGCGGCGACTGCGGCGATCGAGGCGGCGTTCCCCGATCGCTTCATCCGCGACGAGGATGGCGATCTCGTCCGCGTCGATTCGCGCGCGGTCAATTTCGCCCGCGCCAGCAGCAGCGAACTGCGCTGGGGCTTCAACTTCTCCAAGCCGATCAAGACCTCGCAAAAGGTCGTGGACGCGATGCGCGATTTCTTCCGCCAGCGGCGCGAAGCAATGCAGGGCGCAGGCGGACCGCCGCCGGGGGCGGGCGGGCCGCCTCCGGGCGAGGGCGGCGGACAGGGCGGGGCCGGCGCAGGTGGCGGGCGCGGCCCCGGCGGTGGTCCGGGCGGCGGTCCGTTCGGCGGCGGCGGGCGCGGCGGCGGCGCAGGGGGGCGCCTGCAATTCTCGCTCTACCACACCTGGCATTTCACCGACGAAGTGCTGATCCGCGATGGCTTGCCCGTCATCGATCTGCTCAACGGCGGCACGATCGGCGCGCGCGGCGGCCAGTCGCGCCATGAACTTGAGGCGGTGGGCGGCTATTCCAAAAATGGCTGGGGCCTGCGCTTTACGGGCAACTGGCAGAGCGCGACCACGGTGCGCGACGGCCGGTCGACCGGCGATCTCCGTTTCTCCGATCTCGCGACCGCCAATCTGCGCTTCTTCATCAATCTGGGTCAGGTGCCGTCGCTGGTGCGCAAGCCCTGGGCGCAGGGCACGCGAGTCATGCTGTCGGTGAACAATCTGCTCGATACGCGGATGAAGGTGCGCGACGCGACCGGAGCGATCCCGATCAGCTATCAGCCCGCCTATCTCGATCCACTCGGCCGCACGATAAAATTGAGCATCCGCAAATTGTTCTTCTAGACGCGCGCAATAAACGAGCGGTTAATAGGCTGTTAACCATAAAAATATTACATTTTTTACATTTAACATGTGCTAGATTGTTATCCAATCGCGCGGAATGGCCGTATGACGGGAGACGCGGGACATGTTTATGGAGGACAAGCCGACGGGAGGGCTTATTCTCGATAGCGCCGATGCTCATGAGCGTCGGAGCGGGCCCCGGCACGTCAAGGTCTTGAAGGTCGCAAAGCTGTTGTTCGGCGCGCGCGAGGAATTGTGCATCGTGCGCGACATTTCGAGCGGCGGCCTCAAGGCGGAAGTCTACTATCCGCTGGGCGTCAACGATCGGGTCACTATAGAGTTAACCGAGGGCAATCCCGTCCCTGGCCATGTCGTCTGGCGCGCCGACGATCTGATCGGCGTCTCGTTCGATCGGCCTGTGTCGGTGATTTCGATCATCGCGCATCGTACGCTCGATCGCCTCGGCCGCAAGACTCGCAGTCCGCGTCTCAAGGCCGATTTTACGGCTGCGATCCTCAGCGGAAGCGGCGAACGCCAGGTTCAGGTGCGCGATGTATCGCAGGCGGGCTTCAAGGCGCTGGCCGATCGCCCGTTCCCGCTCGGCGCCTTATGCGAGGTCCGGTTGCCCGGGCTCAACCTGCGCCGCGCGTTTGTCCGCTGGAATCGCGAAGGCCATTGCGGGTTCCAGTTCGCGTTGCCGATGACCTATCCCGAGTTCGTCGGCTGGCGTCGCCAGCTTGCGGGCTATGAGGGGCATCCGGGCTGATCGACCGAAGCTGTCGACCTGATCGCGACGCCGCGCTATCGGCGGCGGGCACTTCAGGATCAGGGAATGACATGCTGAACGATCTGAGCAGCCCGCTCGCGCTTCTCGAAACTCGCCGATCGGGCAAGCCGCGCGACATGATCGCGCCGGGGCCGACGCCCGACGAACTCGATCGCATCCTGCGCATCGCTGCGCGCGTTCCCGATCATGGCAAGCTCGCGCCGTGGCGCTTCGTGGTGATCGAGGATCGTGACGCCTTCGCGCAGTTGCTCGCGCGCGCCTATGCCGAGGATCGGCCCGACGCCGGCGCGCTCGAACTCAAAGCCAATGAGGAGTTTGCGCGGCAGGCGCCGCTGCTGGTCGCGGTGCTGTCGAAGCCGGTCGCCGGCAGCAAGATTCCGCTGTCCGAACAGCGCCAGTCGGCCTCGGTCGCCGCTTATAATCTGGAACTTGCCGCGACTGCGCTTGGCTATGTGTCGGGCTGGCTCACCGGCTGGGCGGCATTTTCCCCAACGGTCCTGCGCGCGCTCGACGCTGCGGGCGAGGGCGACGAGATCGTCGGATTCATATTCATCGGAACGCCGGGCCGCCCGCCTGAGGAGCGGCCACGCCCGGCGATCGAGACTGTCGTCCGCCGCTGGCCGGACTGAGCGCCCGGCCAGACGGCCGGGCCTCAGTTCGCGCCGAACAGCTTCATCGCATCGCGGCGGAAGGCCGCCGAGCTGTCCGCGCGCGCATAGAACATGTGTCCGCCCGGATAGAGGCTGATCTTGACGCGATCGGCCTGGCCGAAGCTCGGCATCTGCGCGACGACGAGCTTGGATGTCATGAACGGGCAGGACAGGTCGTCCCAGCCATGGACGATCAGCACTCCCATCTTGGGATCGTTGGCGATCGCCTTGCGCAGGTCGGTGACGGGCGTGTCGCTATTGTCGCGGTCCCACAGGCGATTCACATTGTAGGACAGCGCTTCATAGTGCCAGCTCGCCTTCCAGCCGACCTGATTGGTGATGAAGTCCACCGCCGCGCTGGTCGTCGGCCCCATGATGCCGTCGAGCAGCGGATCGCCGTAATTTGCATCGGCCGATGCCGGGAAGGGATCATAGGCCGTCACGTTTGAATCATAGACGCTGCCGATCTGACCGGTGCCGCGATGGATCTCGCGCAGATAGGTGCGGATGTCGATGCGGCCGTCCATGCGGCGGACGAGCGCGGGGTCGAGGCCGATATAGGATGCGACCTTGCCCGAAAGCCGGTCGGTCGCTTCCTTGTCGGCTGCGCCTTTCAGGAAATCGGTGACGAACTCGCCGCGCGCATAGGCTTCGACATCGGCCATGTTCGCGGCGTTGAGCTTGCCCTGACGCTCAAGGTAGCCCGCCGCCATCGAGGGCAGGTTGATCGCCCAGGGGAGGGGGGAGAGCGCCGTCTCGTCGCCGATCGCGGCCGGATCGAGATAAGGCGAAACCATCACGATGCCGTTTACGCCCACGCCGGTGCGCGCCTGCAGATAATAAGCGAGGCGCGGCACGCGGTAGCCGCCATAGCTCTCGCCGACCAGATATTTGCGGCTCGTCAGCCGGCCATATTTGACCAGCCAGTCATAGACGGTGTTGCTGAGATATTCGATGTCCTGCTTCGATCCGTAGAAGGCCTTCTTGGTCTCCGCCTCGTCGACCAGGCTGCGCGAGAAGCCGGTGCCGATGGGGTCGATAAAGACCAGGTCGGTGAAGTCGAGCCAGGTGCCCGGATTGTCGCGAAGCACCGCGCTGTCGGACGGGCTGTCGCCCGCCGCGCCGAAGGGCACGCGCTTCGGCCCGATCGCGCCGAGGTTGAGATAGACCGAGGCCGCGCCGGGGCCGCCGTTGAAGGCGAAGGTCACCGGCCGTGCGGTCGGTGCGCCGGGCACGGTATAAGCGGTATAGACGACCTCGCCGATCGCCTTGCCCTTGGCGTCGCGCACCGTGATGTGGCCGACGGTCGCCTTGTAGCGGATCAGCTTGCCGCCGACCGTCACCGTCTGGTCGATCGACTTGTCCTCGGACATGGGCGGCAGATCGCCTTCCGATTTCGCGGCGGCGGGTTTCGCCTCTTCCTTGGCCGGCTTGTCGGCGGCGGGCG
>QFNN01000137.1 GCA_003240855.1 Sphingomonas sanxanigenens | reverse complement strand
GTCGGGCGGCTCGCCGGAGGCGGCGGCGTCACCGCCGCCAGTTGCGCCGGCGCGGGCGCTGGTGTCGGGGCGGGCGTTTCGTCGCGGCGATTGGACGCCATGCGGGTCCCGTCGGAGGGGAAGCGCCCCAGATGGACCGCCAGCGCCTTTTCGGTCGGCTTCAGCCCGGCGAGGCGGACGAGGAAGGGCTGCATCGCATCGGCCATCGGATCGGGCATCATCGCGTGCGTGATCTTGCCCGCTTCGCGCGGGTCGCCGGTCATCGCCAGCACGAAGGCCTGCGCGCGCCAGGCGGCGGCGTCGCGCCTGTAGATTTGCGGCTGAAGCTGTTTCAACGCCTGCTCGCGGTCGCCCGAAATGGCGAGCGACAGCGCGTAGCGGCGCGTGATCTCGTCATCGGGGCGCGCGGCGAGCGCGATCTGATAGTCGCGCTGCGCCCGGCGCGGTTCGCCGCGCAGATCATAGGCCAGCCCGCGATCGCCCGCGATCTTCGCCTCGGGCACGCCCAGCCGCACCGCATCGTCGAACATGCGCAGCGCATCGCGGGGATTTTCGGCCTTGAGAAGCGCACGGGCTATGCCGGCCTTCACCTCGCCGTCGCGCGGGGCGACCTTTTCGGCGCGCGTAAACAGCGCCAGCGCGGCATCGGTGTCGCCGATTTCCAGCGCCGCGTTGCCCGCCCCCTTGAGCGCGTCGAGATTTTCGGGATCGCCGGCCAGTTCGCGCAGATAGCGGCTGAGCAGATCGGCATTGGTCGTCTGCGGCGCGCCGGCCGGCAGCACGCCCCCCGGCGTCATGGTCTGCGCGGCGAGCGGCGCGGCGGAGATCAGAAGGGACAGCGCGAGCGTGCGAATGGAGCGACCGAATCTTTGCGATGGCATGATGAGCCTCGCTTATGCGCAGCCTGCGTCGACCGCAATGTAAATGCCCCCGGCCGCGCGGCGGGCCGGGCGATATCAGCGGCTGATCCTTCCCCGGCGATGGAACCGGGGAAGGATCGCTGACTTACTGGTTGTTCTGGCGGTTCAGAAAGCGCGGAATATCGAGCGGGCTATCCTTGCCCTCCTCGTCGCCCGGCGTCTTGGCGGCGCCGCGCGCGATGATCGACATGCGCTCGAACAGCGTGCCGCCGGTCGGCTTCGCCGGGGTCGGCTGGGGCGCGGCCCGTTCGGCGTCGCCGCGCAGCCAGCGACGGCCCGCTTCGAGGTCGGCTTCGGTCGGCTCGGGAGTGGTCGGGCTGTCGAGCAGCAGCTCGTCGGAACCCGTTTCGGCGACCGGCGCATCAAGCACCAGCGGCTCGGGTTCGGCCGTGACAGCTTCATCGACGAACGAGACGGCCTGCGCCGGAGCCGCCTCGGCGACCGGCTCGGGCGGCGCAAGCGTAATCTCGGGCTCGGCCGCGGCTTCGGCCGTGCGCGGCGCGAAGGACGGCATGCGCTCGACAGGCGAAGGATCGGCCTTGCGCGCCGCCGGGAAGCTCAGCACGCGGGCCGGCTCGGGCATGTTCGCCGCATCGGCCTCGATCCCGGTCGCGACGACCGAGACGCGAATCTTGCCGTCGAGATTGTCGTTGAACGCCGAACCCCAGATGATGTTCGCATCGGGATCGACCAGTTCCTTGATGTGATTGGCGGCCTCGTCGACCTCCATCAGGCGCATATCCTCGCCGCCGGTGATCGAGATGATGACGCCCTTGGCGCCCTTCATCGACACGCCGTCGAGCAACGGATTGGCGATCGCCTTCTCGGCGGCTTCGATGGCGCGGTTGTCGCCGTCGGCCTCGCCGGTGCCCATCATCGCCTTGCCCATCTCGCCCATCACCGAGCGGACGTCGGCGAAGTCAAGGTTGATAAGACCGGGCATGACCATCAGATCGGTGATGCCGCGCACGCCCTGCTGCAGCACCTCGTCCGCCATCTTGAACGCTTCCTTGAAGGTCGTGTTCGGGTTGGCGATCAGGAAGAGGTTCTGGTTGGGGATGACGATCAGCGTATCGACATGCTTCTGCAGCTCGGCGATGCCGGCCTCGGCCGACTTCATGCGGCGATTGCCTTCAAAGCTGAACGGCTTGGTGACCACGCCAACCGTCAGGATGCCGCGCTCGCGCGCCGCCTTCGCGATGACCGGGGCCGCACCGGTGCCGGTGCCGCCGCCCATGCCCGCCGCGATGAAGCACATATGCGCGCCGTCGAGGGCCTTTTCGACCTGTTCCAGCGCTTCTTCCGCCGCCGCACGGCCGATCTCCGGCCGCGCGCCCGCACCGAGGCCCTGGGTGATCTTGGGGCCGAGCTGGATGCGCCGCTCCGCCGCCGAGGCGTTGAGCGCCTGCGCATCGGTGTTGCAGACGATGAAGTCCACGCCCTGCACCTGGCTGGCGATCATGTTGGCGATGGCGTTGCCGCCCGCGCCGCCGACGCCGATCACACTGATCCGCGGCCGCAGTTCATCGACCTCGGGCGGAATGAATTCGATGCTCATGCGCTGATCTCCCCAAAATCCGATATGGACGTGGTCCTTGCCCCGATCGATTCTAGCCTCAACTGACTCACGGTTTCACCCTAAAAGTTAATCTTGTGGATTTTTCTGTTAGTAACTTGTGCGGAACGCCGCGACGAGGCGATTGAGCAAGGCCGAACCCGGCGCTTTCACGACGGGCTGGTGGCTTGGCAGGATGGCCCGCAGGTCGACGGGGTCCGATGCCGCGAAATGGATCAGGCCGGCCAACGTGGCGAAGGCCGGGCCGCTATGCGCGTCCGGAATCCCCGCAAGCCCGCGCGGCCGGCCGACGCGCACCGCGCGACCGAGATTGCCCTGCGCATAATCGGCGATGCCTTTCAACTCCGCGCCGCCGCCGGTCAGCACCACCTGCCGCCCGACGGGGCCGGCGAAGCCGAGATCCTTCAGCGCCTTCGCAATCTCGCCCATCAGATGCTCCAGCCGCTGGCGGATCACGGCGATCAACTGCGCGCGCGTGATGCGGGCGCCTTCGCTGCCGTCGCTTTCGGCCGAGATCGGCGCGACATCGATCATCTCATGATTGTCGCGCGGGGTCGCGGTCGCCGATCCGTAGAAGCATTTCATCCGCTCGGCCTGGCTGCGCCGCGTGCCGAAGGCCGATGCGATGTCGTCGGTGATGTCGGCCGCGCCGAACGGGATCGACGCCAGCCCGACAAGCACGCCGCCGCAGAAGAGCGAGACGTTGGTCACCCCCGCGCCCAGCTCGACCAGCGCGACGCCCAGCTCGCGCTCCTCGTCGGAAAGGCAGGCCATGCCCGTCGCGACCGGGGAGGCGACGATCGATTTCACTTCGAGGTGGGCGCTGCGCACGCACAGGTCGAGGTTGCGGACCGGCGATCCGTCCGCGGCGACGACGTGGATGTCGACGCCAAGCCGGTCGGCATGAAGCCCCAGCGGCTTCTTGACGCCTTGCAGCCCGTCGAGCGTGTAGAGCGTCGGCTGCGCGTGGAGGACCATGCGGCCATGCGGATCGATCGACCCCTTCCCCGCCGCCAGCAGCTCGTCAATATCTTCCTGCTCGATGCGGTGGCCGCCCAGCTCGACCTCGACCGAGGCGATGTCGCTCACCAGCCCGCCGGCCGAAAAGCTGACCCACACATCCTCGATATTGGTGCCCGCGATCCGTTCGGCCTGCTCCACCGCCTCACGCACGGCGAGTTCGGTCGCGCCCATGTCTGCGATGTAGCCGCGCCGCACGCCCCGGCTCTCGCGCTGCCCGGTGCCGAGCACGGTCAGTTCGCCGCCTTCGCCCTGCGAGGCGATCAGCGCGGAAACCTTCCACGATCCGATGTCGAGCGCGGTGATCAGCTTCTCGCCGCGCGGCTGCACTCTCTTTTCGTGTCCCCTGCTCATATCGTCTGGCTCGCCCTCAGCAACTGGCCGCCCCCCTGCGGCGTCCCCTGATTGTTCAACTGTTCGTTCGTCTTTGGCGCCGGCGTCGCCGCACCGTCCGCCTGCCCCTGATCGCGGGGCTGGTCGATCTGCCTGGGATGCCGGTCGACGCGCACGACCAGCTTGGTCGGATCGCGCATGTCGAAGCGGATGAAACCGCGCCCCAGCAACCGGTCCTTGCCGTCCAGCTCGGCGAAACGCGCCAGCGCCTTGGTCGCCTCGCGCGGATCCTCGGGCAGCGCCAGCGTCTCGCCCGACTGGAAGCGCAGGTCCCAGCGCCGCCCGCCGACCCAGCTCGCGCCCGCCAGCAACGGCTTGATGCGCGGCGCAGCGCCGGTCAGCGCGGCAAGGCTGGCGAGCTGGGTATTGGCGTCCGGCCCGATCACCAGCGGCAGATCGGGGATCGCCGCCTGCGACACATCTTCCAGCACCACGCCCGAGGCGTCGATCAGCGCCAGTTTGCCCTGATATTGCCAGACCGCCGCCGGCGACCGCTCGACAATGTCGACGACCAGCGTATCGGGCAGCCGGCGCGAGACGCGCGCATCCGAAATCCAGCCATATTGCAGCAGTTCGGCGCGCACCCGCTCAAGATCCACCAGCGGCATCGCGCGCGATTTCTGATCGAGCGCGACGGCATAGACGGTCAGCTTGTCCATGCGCTTGATGCCGGTCACGTCGACGCGCTTCACCTCGAAACCGGCATGGCCGATCGTCTCGGCGATCGCCGCGCCGACCATGCCGGGCACGCCCAGCACCTGCGCCACCACCAGTCCGACGGCGCAGACCAGCCCGACGATCGTCCAGGTCGTCGCGCGCTGGATCGTCTCGTGCGAAACGGGGATGCGCGCCAGCATCCGGCTGGCGAGCGAGGGACGTTTCACCGGCTGCTTGCGGCGCGGCCTGGCCCCGCCGCGCGGCCGCGATCCGCGGCGGATGGTGGCGCGTTCGCTCACAGCGCCTCCCTCACGATCCGCTCGACCAGCGCTTCATAGCTCATGCCCAGATATCTTGCCTGTTCGGGGACGAGGCTCAAGGGCGTCATGCCCGGCTGGGTGTTGACCTCGAGGAGGAACAGCCCCTCGACGCCCAGATTGTCGTCCCAGCGGAAATCGGCGCGCGACGCCCCCTTGCAGCCCAGCACGCGATGCGCCTTCAGCGCGATCTCGCGGCACGCCTCGGCGATCTCGTCGGGGATCGGCGCGGGCAGGATATGATCGGTCAGCCCGTCGGTATATTTGGCTTCATAATCGTAGAAGCCGCTCTTGGGCCGCAGCTCGGTCACCGCCAGCGCCTCGTCGCCCAGCACCGCCGTCGTCAGTTCGCGTCCGCGGATGAAGGGTTCGGCAAGCAGTTCCTCAAACTCCTGCCATGGGCCGCGCACGTCGGGCGCGATCGGATTGCCGTAATTGCCGTCGGCGGTGACGATCGCGACGCCGACGGAGGATCCTTCATTCACCGGCTTGAGCACATAGGGGCGCGGCAGCGGGTCGCGCTCGTAAAGCTCGGCGCTTTTCACGATCCGCCCGCCCGGCATCGGCACGCCGGCGGGGACGAGCAGCAGCTTTGTCAATTGCTTGTCGATCGCGATCACCGAGGTGGCGAGCCCCGAATGGGTATATCTGATCCCCATCAGGTCGAGCATGCCCTGCACCGTTCCGTCCTCGCCCGGCGTGCCGTGGAGTGCGTTGAACACCAGATCAGGCTTCGCCTCGGCCAGCTTCAGCGCCACGTCGCGCCCCATGTCGATGCGCGTCACCTTGTGGCCGTTCGCCTCGAGCGCATCGGCGATGCCCCGGCCCGAGGTCAGCGAAACCTCGCGCTCGGCCGACCAGCCGCCCATCAGCACCGCGATGTGGAGAGGTTCGCTCACTTGTTCACTCCGATACGCTGGATTTCCCATTCGAGCGTGACGCCCGACTTGTCCTTCACGCGCTCGCGGACAACCTCGCCCAGCGCCTCGATCTCGGCCGACGTCGCCTCGCCAAGGTTGAGCAGGAAGTTGCAATGCTTCTCGCTGACCTGCGCGCCGCCCAGCGTCAGCCCGCGACAGCCCGCCTCGTCGATCAGCCGCCAGGCCTTGTCGCCTTCCGGGTTCTTGAAGGTCGATCCTCCCGTGCGCGACCGTAGCGGCTGCGAAGCCTCGCGCTCGGCGGCGATACGGTCCATCTCCGCGCCAATCGCCGCCTTGTCGCCGGGCGCGCCTTCAAACAGCGCCTCGACCACCACGGCGCCTTCGGGCAGTTCCGAATGGCGGTAGGTATAACCCAGCCGCGCCGCCGGCCATGTCTCGACTGATCCGTCGCGCAGCACGATCGTGGCCTCGATCAGTATGTCGGACGTGTCGCGGCCATAGGCGCCGGCGTTCATGCGCACCGCGCCGCCCACCGTTCCCGGTATGCCGCGCAGAAACTCCAGCCCCGCCACGCCCGCGTCGCGCGCCGCGCTGGCGACGGTGATCCCCATCGCGCCGCCCCCGGCCCTGATCCGGTTGCCCGGTTCGGCCGCAACTTTCGCGAAGGCCTTGGGCAGGCGCACGACTATGCCCGGCACGCCGCCGTCGCGGACGATGAGGTTCGATCCCACGCCCACGGGCAGCACCGGCGCCGAAGGATCGAGCCCGGCCATGAAGCTGGCGAGATCCTGCACGTCGGCCGGCCTCACCAGCCATTCGGCCGGGCCGCCCGTGCGGAACCAGATGAAGTCGGCAAGGCTGCCGCCAGGCTCGACGGTTCCGCGCAGCGCCGGCAGGGAGGCGACCGCGCTCATCCCCGCGCCTCGCTGATCGCGTCGGCCAGCCCGGCCGCCCATTTGGTGATGTCGCCCGCGCCGAGGCAGACGACGAGGTCGTCGGCGCGCACCACCCCGGCCAGCTCCGCCGCCAACGCCCGGGCGTCGGCCACGGTCGCCGCCGCGCGATGCCCGCGCCGCCGCAGCCCGGCCGCCAGCGCCTCGGCGTCGACCCCTTCGATCGGCGCTTCGCCCGCTGCAT
>QFNN01000136.1 GCA_003240855.1 Sphingomonas sanxanigenens | reverse complement strand
GTCGCCGTTTCCGGATCCCGCCTTCGCGGGGATGACGGGAGGGGAATGACGACATGGACTTCACCTATACCGACACGCAGGAAATGCTGCGCGATACGCTTGGCCGCTTCCTGACCGAGACTTTCGATTTCGAGACGCGGCGCAAGGTCGTGGCGTCTGATGCGGGGCGCGACCCCGGCATCTGGCGCGCGCTGGCGACCGAGCTCGGCATCCTCGGCGCACCCTTTGCCGAGGCGCATGGCGGGCTTGGCGGCGATGCGGTCGACAACATGGTGGTGATGGAGAAGCTGGGCGAGTCGATCGCGATCGAGCCCTATCTCCAGACCGTGGTGATCGGCGGCGGCGCGCTCAAGGCCGTGGGCGGCGCAGTCGCCGACGCCGTGATCCCGCAGATCATCGGCGGTGACGCGATCATCGCCTTCGCCTATGCCGAGCCGCAGGGCCGCTACGACCTCGCCAATCTGCGCACGACCGCGAAGAAGGACGGAGCCGGCTGGATGCTGAACGGGCACAAGGCAGTCGTCTATGCCGCACCCTGGGCCACGCATCTGCTGGTCACCGCCCGCACCGGCGGCGGCCAGAGCGAGAAGGACGGCGTCTCGCTGTTCCTGATCGACGCCAACGGCCCCGGCATCGTCCGCCGCGACTATCCGACGGTCGACGGCTTCCGCGCGTCGGAGATTTTCTTCGAGAACGCCTCGATCCCCGGCGAAGCGCTGCTGGGCGGCGAGGGGGCGTCGCTCCCCATCGTCGAGCAGGTGGTCGACGAAGCGATCGCCGCGATCTGCGCCGAGGCGGTTGGCGTGACGCGCAAGCTGCACGCCGGCACGATGGACTATGCCAAGCAGCGCAAGCAGTTCGGCAAGGCGATCGCTGACTTCCAGGTGCTCCAGCACCGCATGGTCGACATGTTCCTGGAGGTGGAACAGGCCGTCAGCATGACGCTGATGACGACGCTCAAGCTGGGCCTGCCCGCCGCTGAACGCGCGGCGGCCGCTTCGCAGGCCAAGGCCAAGATCGGCAAGGCCTGCCGCTTCGTCGGGCAGAGCGCGATCCAGATCCATGGCGGCATCGGCATGACCGACGAACTGTCGATCGGCCATTATTTCAAGCGCGCGACGATGATCGAGGGGCAGTTCGGCTCCGTCGATCATCATCTGGCGCGTTACGAGGCGCTGACGATCGCCGATTGATCGCGCAGCGGGGCAGGCAAGGAAGGGCAGGGCTTCGACGAACTCAGCCCGAACGGAAGGAGCCGTCGGGCTCCGAAAACGCCGTTCGGGCTGATCCTGCCTATGCCTTCTCTTGTTTCCTCTGATAGTCGGCGGCGCCCATCCCCGTCCCCTCTCTTGCAGGGAGGGGAGATTGCGCTAGCGTCCCCCCGAGACTCATCCTTTCGGGGGACTGTAATGCGCCGTCGCACTTTTCTTGCCACCATTCCCGCTGTCGCCATCGCCGCCGGCGCGCGCGCGCAGAGCGATGCGGGCGTCGCGCCCGACAAAGGCAAGGTCGACAATCTCCACCGCCCCGACGTTCATGCCGGCGATCGCCCGGTCGGCGCGAGCTATGGCAGCCGGTCCGCCGTCTATGGCGTGAGCGGCGCTGCGGCCTGCGCCCATCCGCGCGCGACGATGGTCGCGATCGACATATTGCGCAAAGGCGGATCGGCCGTCGACGCCGCGATCGCGATGAACGCCGCGCTCGGCTTCCTCGAACCAACCTCCAACGGCATGGGTGGCGACGTCTATGCAATGATCTGGGATCCAAAGCTGGGCAAGCTGCAGGGGCTGGCGGGATCGGGGCACAGCCCGCGCGCGCTGACGCTCGACGTCGCTCGTTCGCGCGCGAAGAACGGCGTGTTGCCCCCGGTCGGCGCGGTGAGCGTTTCGGTGCCGGGCGTCGTCGACGGCTGGTGGACGATGCACCAGCGCTATGGCCGCCTGAAATGGGCCGAACTGTTCGAGCCGGCGATCGCGCTGGCCGAAGATGGCGTGCCGCTGGCCCCGGTCATCGCTTTCTACATGCAGCGCGGGATGGAAGGCTTCCGCCGTCCGGGGCGCCGGATCGAGGAGACGGCCAACGCCTTCGCGACCTATGCGCCGGGCGGAAAGCTGCTCGGCGAGGGCGATGTATTTCGCAATCCCGATCTCGCGCGGACCTTCCGCATGATCGCTGCGGGCGGGCGCGACGCCTTTTATGACGGGCCGATCGCCGACACGATCGAGCGCTATTTCAAGCGCATCGGCGGCTGGATGACGCGCGCCGACCTCGCTTCCCAGCATGCGGTTTGGAGCGAGCCGCTGACCACCAGTTACCGCGGCGTCACCGTCCACGCGATCGGCGAGAATACGCAGGGGCTGGCGACGCTCCAGATGCTCAACATTCTAGAGACGTTCGACATGGGGGCGGCCGGTTTCCAGTCGGCCGAATCGATCCATCTTCAGGCCGAGGCCAAGCGCCTCGCCTATGAGGATCGTGCGCGATATTATGCCGATCCCAATTTCGCGAAAATCCCGATCGAATGGCTGGCGTCCAAGGATTATGCCGCCCAGCGCGCCAAACTCATCCGCCGCGACCGCATTTCGACCAGCGTCAGCCCCGGTCAGGCGCCCAGCCACGGCGACACCACCTATTTCACCTGCGCGGATAAGGACGGGATGATGGTCTCGATGATCCAGTCCAACTTCCGCGGCATGGGATCGGGGCTGGTCGCCGACGGCCTCGGCTTCATGTTCCAGGATCGCGGCCAGCTTTTCTCGCTGCAGGATGGCCATCCCAACATCTATGCGCCCGGCAAGCGGCCTTTCCAGACGATCATCCCCGGTTTCGCGTCCCGGGAAGGCAAGCCCTGGCTGTCCTTCGGCGTGATGGGCGGCGACATGCAGCCGCAGGGCCAGACGCAGATCATCGTCGACCGGGTCGACTATGGCCTCGACGTTCAGGCGGCGGGGGACAGCCCGCGTTGGCACCATGAGGGATCGTCGGAGGCGATGGGCGAGGACAGCGCAGACGTGAAGGCGTCGCCGACCGGCCTGTTGCGCATCGAATCGGGCGTGCCCGAGGCGACGCGCGCCAAACTTGCTGCAATGGGCTGGACGATCGGGAAATCGGACGGCGGCTTCGGGCGTTATCACTGCGTCGAGCGCATGGATAAGGTCGGCGGGCGCGTTTACGCCTCGGCGACCGAGATGCGCGCGGACGGGACGGCGCTGGCCTACTGACGCCCGATCAGTTGAAGGCGGCGGAGACCTTCGCCAGCGTTTCGCGCTGCGCGGTGGTCTGCGCGGCGGCGCGCTCGCGGATGCTGCGCAGCGCGTCGAGTCCGGCGACGCTGCCGCCGCCGATCGCAGTGTCGAGCCGCGCCAGATAGAGTTCGTCGATGTCCGATAGGGCCGACGAGCTTGCTTCCGCAGCGGTCTGGAGCGTCGTCAGGCTCTGCTGCGCTACGACCCAGGCGTCGCTGCCCTGCGGTGCGCGCGCGCCCTTGTCGATAGCGGCGCGGGCGTTGGGCAAAGCGGCGTCGAAATCGCGCGCGCTCTGGCCGATGCGTGCGGCGAAGCCGTCAATCTGCTTCTGCAGATCGGCGTCGGGCGCCACAGGCGCGGGCGGCGGATTCTCCGATGGTGCGTCGAACGTCACTTTCTCGATCGGCCGGGGAGCAAGCGAGGGCGATTGATTCGGCCCCGAGGCGCATCCGCCGAGCAGGAACGCGACCATGAGCGAGGCGGAAAGCGCGGATTTCATGGCTCCGCTCTAGAGCGGAGGTAAAAATGTCGCAACGGGGTTGCGCGCTTCGTCCGACGCCTCTATGTGACCGCCTCCACCGCGCGCCCGTAGCTCAGCTGGATAGAGCATCAGACTACGAATCTGAGGGTCGGACGTTCGAATCGTTCCGGGCGCGCCATTTCGGTTCAAAGGCGCGAACGCCTAGCACCGCCGCCTCTACGCCAGAGGCGGCGGTTAGGGTTCGGAGCAACTCACTGCGCAGGCCGCGAATCCGAACCTCCGTCTTGCTGACCACCTCGACGCGCTGCGCGACCGCCCGGATATGATCGCGGGCAAATGAGCCATCGCCCTGACGCAGCTTCTTGCGCGCCGCCATCGCAAAGGCACGCAGGCTCTCTGGCGTGATCGCAGGACCGATCTTCTCGATATGCGCCACCGCCCGCTCGGCATCGCCCCTGGCTTGATCGCGGGTTGCCGTCAGTTCGGCGATCCGATCCTTGAGCGACGAATCGCTCACGTCGATCACACCATTCTCGATCGCGTCATAGAGTCGCTTGAGCTTCGCTTCGGCCTCGGTCGCGCGGCGCTCCAGATCGGCGACATGGAGCCGCCGCTGATCCACCCATTCGTCGCGGCGTTCGAGAATCTGATCCATCATCTCTTCAAGCCGCTTCGGATCGAGCAGTCGCCACTCTAGATGCCCGACTACGGCTTCGTTCAGCCGATCCATCGGGACCGTGATGCCAGGGCAGCCCTTCGCGCCCTGCCGCGCCTTCGTGGAGCAAGTGTAATAGCGATACTCGCGGCCGACGCTGCTGGTGCCGGTGCGCAGCGTCATTGCGCCGCCGCAGCACGCGCAGAAGCAGATACCCGTGAGCAGCGTTGGGCCGCCCACGGCCATCGGCGGCATCATCTTCGGGCTGCGTGCCTTGAGCGACCGCTGCACGGCCTCGAACTCCGCCTCCGAGACGATGGCGGGCACTTCCATGATCGCGTGCTCGCTCTCGGGCTTGGGGGCTTTGGTGCGATAATCCCGATAGTTGAACTTGTGCTGGCCGATATAGGTCGTGCGGGTGAGCACCTGATGCACGGCTCCAAGCCCCCAGCGCCCGCCGTCGCGGGTGCGGATATTGTTGTCGTTGAGCCAGGTCGCGATTGCCTTGAGGCCCATCGGCCCGTTGTCATCAACGCCGTTCAGCGCCATCCGGTAGATGCGCCGCACCGTCTCGGCCTGGATCGGGTCGATCTCCAGCTTCTTCTTGATCTTCGCGCCGCGGTGGCCAGCCTCGACGATCCGATAGCCGATGGGTGGCCGCGCGCCGTTCCAGAAGCCTTGCCGCGCATTCTCCTTCATCGATCGCAGCGTGTGCTTGCCGTTCTCTTTCGACTGATATTCGTCGAACAGCGTCATGATCTGGCGCATCATCACGCTCATCGGATCGTCGCCCAAATCTTGCGTAATCGAGATCAGCCGCACGCCATTCTTCGCCAGCTTGCGGACGTAGAACTCGAACTGAAACTGGTCGCGGAAGAAGCGCGAGAAGCTGTGGACCAGGATCACGTTGAACGGCGACGGCTTCTGCATCGCTGCGTCGATCATCGCCTGAAATGCCGGCCGACGATCATCGGTCGCGGTGTTGCCCGGTTCGACGAACTCGGCCGCGACCTCCCAGCCGCGCGACAGGCAATAGCCTTCGATCTGGCGGCGCTGGTCGGGGATCGACAGGTCGCTCTCGGCCTGGCGGCCGGTGGAAACGCGCAGATAGAGCGCGGCGCGAGCTATTGCCATGACCGGCGGGGTGTCCTCGACGCGAAGGGCGGCGTCGGTCATGGCCTTATCCTCCTTAGTTCACGGCAGGGGGCCGAACAGGTCGTCCAGCTCCTTGCGCAAATGGCCTTCGATGACGCGCAACTCGGCGTCGCCGATCGGCACCCGCTCGGGCCAATCGTCCGTGACCGCGAATGGCCCGCAATCTTTGATGGCGCGAGCGCGGGACGGCGCGCGCTTCGCTGGCGCCTGCATATAGTCGTGCAGGTCGTCGAGACCGTCCGACCAGCCGCGCGGCGCGCGACGACGACGTTTGCGAGACAGGGCCATGCGCCGATGCTGATGCCCGGCTGGGCTGGGTGCAAACGGTCCGGCCCGGCGTAGCGCAGATAAGTGTTCAGGGCGGCTTTGCCGCCGAACGCCGCGTCGCGGCCCGTGGTCGCCAGCGCCATCGCCGTTACTCCTCCGACTCGAAGCTGCGGTTTTCGCGGCAATGCCAGAGGCGCAGAATGAAGATGGTCGCCGCTACGAGCTCGTAGCGCATCTCGTAATTGCCCACGATGATCCGGCGGACCTCGCGCGGCTCATAGGCTTCCAGCTTCTCGCCGATCCTCGGATAATCGAGCAGCCGATCCGGTGCGTGGGCGAGCTGCTGGACCACGCGCGCTGCCGCTTCGGGCGCGACCGGGCTCAGATGCTCGTGCAGACGCACAAGGTCCGACGACGCCTTGCTGGTCCACTGGATCTTCATTTGATCGGTGAGGGCAGCGGTTTGTCCGTCCCAAGGCTGTCGGCCCATGCCGTGATCGCCTGGTGGTCGATCACCCGTCCGGCATCGACGTCATCAAGGGCTTCGAGCGTCATCCGGTGACGTTCCTCCTCCTGATCGACCCATGCGGCGAGCGCTTGTTTCATCACCCAGCCGCGCGAGCGTTCGAGCCGCGAGGCCATCGCTTCAACCTTTTCCGCGAGCCCCAAGGGGACGTGCGCGGTCAATACCTTCGTCTCAGTCGCCATGTTTATCACCTGCCATCAATCTGATTAAAATATAATCGAAATGACGAGAAAGGCAAGTTGGGCGGGGGGGGCGCCTCCCTGCGGGACCGCCGCTCTATCTCCGCTGCACTCCGACCGAGCCCCTGACGGGTCTCGTCCCTGCCGGGTGACGATCAGCATGGCGGGTTGGCGCTGACGCGCTGGTTGGCAATCCGCATCGCGGATTGTCGCTATTCAATGCTGCGGAGATCGGGCCAGGGCTGCGCCGGCCCGATCGCGCTGCTGTGTCGTTTCACTCCCGCGATGGGGTGGGCGTCGCTTCCCTTTAGCCCGGCTTATTCACCGCGTTGGGCCGAGAGGGTTGGCGGGAGTGGCATAAGCCTCTGATCTGAATTAGGAACTGGGTGTCTAAGCCGAACCTGCC
>QFNN01000135.1 GCA_003240855.1 Sphingomonas sanxanigenens | reverse complement strand
GCTGCTCGAAGGAGGGCACAGCGCAGTCGCCGGCCGCCTTGCCGGCGCCTTCCGCAATATCGGGCGCGAGCGTATTGCCGACGACATTCTGAAGGCAATGCGCTCGGCAGGCTATACGGTGCGCGAGCAAGATCCGTTCGCGACCAAGCTGGAAACCCTCCTGCCCACGCGCGAACGATCACCCTATGCAGGCCGCATCCGTCTGATGTGGCAAGAGATGCGTGGCGCAGTTCTCGAGCGATTCCCCCCGCCGCCAGGCCGGCCCGCCGACATCGACGCCTATCTCAAGCGCGTGCAGGACAGTTACGTCACCGACGCCTATCACTCGCTTTCCATCGAGGGGTATCGCGTCAGCCCGGAACTGATCGAGCGCGTCCGGAGCGGCGCGTGGAATCCGGAGACTGACGAGCAGGATCGCGAATACAAGGACGGATTGGCTGCACGCGGCTATTGGCTCGCCTATCAGGCGGTGCTCAAGAGCCTCAACCGCGTCATGGCCGGCGAGAACCCGGGCCACGTTGCCGACGAGGAGCATGGCGACTGGTATCGCGCGATGTTCTCGCCGAGCGTCACCGCGGGCCTGGTCAGCGCAAGCGACCTTGCCGGCTATCGCAATGGTCAGGTCTATCTGCGCGGCTCGATGCATGTGCCGCTCAACCGCGATGCGGTCCGGGACGCGATGCCGGTATTCTTCGAATTGCTGAGCGAGGAAACCGAGCCGGCGGTCCGCGTTGTCCTGGGCCATTTCATCTTCGTCTATATCCATCCCTACATGGACGGGAATGGACGAACTGGGCGCTTCCTGATGAACGTTATGCTGGCGGCTGGCGGCTACCCGTGGACGGTCGTGCCCGTTGAGCAGCGCGCCGGCTATATGGCCGCGCTCGAGGCAGCCAGCGGCCGGCAGAACATTCGGCCTTTCACGGAGTTCCTCGCACAACTACTGGACCGTGAATTGAGGGGAGAAACAGTCGCCCGCCTCCCTCAAGAGGGATAGCGTTCAACCCCGATCGACCAGTTCCTCGGGAAGCAGCAGCCGATATTTCGCGACATAGCGCCCGTTCGGCACGAGGCTGCGATCGCCCACCCCGAGGTCAATCCGGTCCAGGTCGAGATGGCGCATGACCGGCAGATTGGCACGCTCCGCAAGATAGAGGAACAGCCTGCGCGCCTTGATCGAAGTGCATTGCTCCAGCAGGCTTTGCATGATTTTTGGTCGTATCAGGGTCATGCTCTCCAGGATCAACCCGGCCTCGACGAGGCCGAACACCTTTGGCGCAAGATGCAGCAATTCCAGCGCAGCGCGTTCGACAGTGGAGGTCTTCAGCGCAAAGCCATCGGGCGTTTTCGCTTCGGTCAGCCCGAGATCCGGCGGGAGAGGCTTGGTCTGGACGTGCCGGACATCATTGCCCCAATGGGTTCTGAACCAGAGCGGCAGCGTGACCTTGAGCGGTGACAGCAGACAGGCCCGCGTCGCAGCGAACCGCACATAATGGTTGTGCCCCCACATCTCGAGCGCGGTTAGCGCGCCCACATGAACAGGTAACTGCAACTGGGTCTGGAGCCCATGCACTGCGCCCTGCCAGTTCACCGTTTCCTTCGGACGTTTGTAGGCGCCCCGGCCGAGCGACATCAGCCAACGCGATGATGTGTAATTCTGAAGGTCCTGCGGCGTTATGCCGAGGGTCTTGAGATAAGCGGTCGTGGCAACGCCGTGCGGCTGCCACCCGTCGAGCAGCGGCCTCAGTTTATCTGACCGCGATAAATTCATGATGTAGTTATGGAATAATTTTCAAGGCTTCTCAACCTGGCAAATGACGCGCATGTCCAACCCAAGCGTCACCCTGCTTGTCAGATGCCACCGTGCCGGCATCACCAAGATTCATCCGCCCACCAGCTTCTTGAGGCAGCGATACGGGATGAGCGTCGAGCGCCCGATCTTCACCGTCTCAATCTCACCCGACTTGATCAGCTCGTAGAGCGTCGACCGGCCGATGCCGGTGAGCTTCACGGCCGTTGCGACGCGCACAGCGATCGGCTCGGCAGGCAAAGCGGACTGAGCGGCAAGCGCCTCCTGCGCCTGTTGCTTGCGCTCCTCGGGCGTCAGGCCCCTGGTCACGATTCCGCCCCGGAAAGCGCGGCCGTCTCCGGCATCCCTCGCGAAAGCCATCCCTCGACATCATCCTGCCGCCGGGCAAGATCGAGCGGCGGCAGCGCCGCTGCGGACCGGGAGACGCCCGACCCGTCGAAACTGTCGACGCCGGCCGCCGCGCACAGGCGAATGCGCCGCGCGCTGTTCACACGCCCGACATGGCAGAGCGCACCGCGCGCGTGCGCGAGACGCGCCCATTGCGCCATGGTCGCCAGTTTCCACCGCGTATCACCGCCGACGAAGATTCCCACGCGCGGTCCGAGCAGCCCGCTGACGTCGATGGGTCTCATGCCGTTCTGGACAGCGATCAGAAAGGTCGCGTCAGCCAGGCACTGACGCTGCCGAAGCCTGTCGAGCCAGAGGCGTGAGAACTTGAGCGACGCAAGGCCGCCCATGACGATGTCGGGCACGACGATCCAATCGGCGCCGGGGCCGAGCTGTCCGACGGCGCGCTCGAACGCCACCTCGTGGAACGCCTCACCACGCTGGAATGATGTCCAGGCACCGTTATCGAGCGCATAGCGGAACCCCTCGGTGCGCAGTACGCCCCGCGCCGACACCATCAGTCGCCATCCTGCTGTCCTGAGCGCGTCGAGATTGCGGCGGGTTCCCGTGCGGGAGGCATAGGCGATCATGGCCGGCCATCCGGCTGACCGCGCCGCGACCGCAGAAAGGCGCGGTCGCTGTCGAGGAAGTCGGACAGCATGAACGGGATCAGGTCGGCGACGCTCTCCTGTTGCCCATAGGTCGCCGCATAGACCGCGGCATAGTCATCGAGCGCGCGCTTCAACTCGGGCGGAATGCTGATGGTCAGCTTGACGGGAACACGATCGGGAAGCCTGCCCAATTTCAAGTCTGCCATGCCGGCCTCCTATTGCGAGCGCCAAGGCGCGAGGATCAGATCCTTGTGGACGACGAGCCGCACGGGCGCGCCGGGCCGGATCGTGATCGTCGGCTGAATGTTGAGGTTGCGCTGGGTGATCTGGTCGCCCGCGCGCGCGACGGTGTCCTGCGTCGACATGCGGAGCGCCTGGACGAGATCGCTTTGCCCGGAGAGCGCCAGCTCGGAACTGACCCCAAGCAAGGTCGAGAGCGCCACGCCCTTGAGCAGCGCCCAGGTGTGAAAATCGACCTTGTCCTGCAAGCCGGCGTAGCCGGACGGATCGGTCGCCGGCACATTGTCGATGCGCAGCGAACTGCCGTCGGGCAGCATGATCCGCTGCCACACGATCAGCGCGCGCTTCTGACCGAACGCCACCACGCTGTCATAGCTGCCGATCAGCCGCGATCCCTGCGGCACCAGCAGGAAGCGGCCGGTGGCGCTGTCATAGACATTTTCCGTGACCTGCGCCGTGACCAGCCCCGGCAGATCGGAGCGAAGGCCAGTGATGAGGCTGGCGGCGATCACGCTGCCCGCCGACAGGGTATAGGGCGAAGGGGCTGGCATCAGGCTGTGGGGATTGATGTCGCCGCGCGGATCGAGCGCGCCGGTAAACTCCGCCTTGCGTCCTTGAGCATTGGGGTCGCGGTCGGGATCGAGGGCAATCTTGCTCGCATCAGGCTGGGCAGCCGGGACAAGCGCCGGTGGCGGAGGCGCAGCATCGGCGGTCGCGCTGGCCTGACGATTCTGAATCAGCACGCCCGACTCCCGCGCCGCCTTCAATTCGGCGAGCTGCCGTTCACGCTCGCCCGCCTCAGCTTGCTGCATTTGCTGGTCGGTCAGACTGATCCCCGCCGCCAGCGCTTGCTGGTGCTCGAGGATCGGCTTGCCGAGATCGCCGGGCAGCGGCGGCCCCAGCCTCGGCACATCGCCATAGGTTGCCGGCGCGCCGTTCAGCGTATCGCTCGCCGGCCTTGCGTCGGGCTGCGACAATTCTTCCCGTGTGTCGGCGTGCAGGACCATTCTTGGTTTGAGCGCCATCCAAGCGACCGCGACCAGGCTGACCGCACCGATCGCGACCAAGGCGATGATTGCACCGCGCTTGAACCGGATGGCGCTGGGCGGCCGGGCGCGTAGCACCAGGGTCTCGGGATCGGCCTTTGGCGCCGGACGGATCGCTTCCTCGCTCATGAGCCCCTCCGGCGCTGGCCGTCGTCACTCGTGCGGGCAATGCGGACGATCTGCTGGTGCTTCAGGCCGAGCCGAAGCTCGGCCACCTCGAACAGCCGGTCGACCACATAGAAGCGGCCCTGCACGCGATAGTTGACGAGTTGCACCTCGCCATTGGCATCGACGAGAAAGAGCGGCGGCGCTTCGCCGGCTGCAAGGCTCGCCGGAAACTCGATGAACGTCTGCCGCCCGTCGTCGAAGGCGCGCAGCGGCCGCCACGGCGCCGGATCGCCCGACAGCACATAGTTGAAGTGAAGTTGGTCGAGCGCGACGCCCGCCGAGACCGGCTCCGCAGCGCGTGCCTCCTCGGCCGCTCGCTTGAGCGCGATGAGCTGGTCCTGCGGATAGGTCCAGGACAAGGCCGCCATCGCCGTGCCGACCGTGCTGGTCAGCACCAGATGATAGCTGCGCCGATCGGTGGTGATGACGATGTTGGTGGCGAGGCCGGCGGCAAACGGCTTCACCAGCACATGGGTCCGTTTCGTCTCGCCATTGCCGCTGGTCGTGTCGCCGATCACCCAGCGCACCGTGTCGCCGGCGGCAACGGCGCCAAGCGACTCACCGGGCTGCAGCGCGATGTCCGTCACCTGACCGGGCGCAGTATAGACATGGTAGATGGTGCCCTCGTTATAGGGATAGACCTGCACGGCATTGAGAAATGCGTCGGCTGCCGGCTCCTGCGTCGCGGTCCGGTTGGCCGCTCGAACGCGAAGTTCCGCGGGCGACGGCCGAACGCTGCGGCGGTGCGCCACGCGAGCGACTGGCATAGGTGCCGGCGCGACGACGGGCGGCGCGGCTTGCGGCTGCGGCGCGGGTGAAGCTGTCTGGGCGGCGGCGGATGTGGCGCTGGCAAGCGCCGTCGCCGCGAGGACGAGAAATTTCATGGACGGGTCTCCGGTTGGGGCTGCGCGAGGGTTGGATCGAGCGGCGAGCCGAGCGGAACGCTGGGCATCGGCGAAGGCGGAGCGGTCGGCCTGGGCGCGGGCGGCGCAGGATTCTGCGCGTCCAATTCACGGCTCCAGTCGACCGCATCGACATAGAGGCCGAGCGGATTCTTGCGCAGCGTGTCGGCGTTGGCAGGGTTGCAGCTGGACCGCGATTTCTGAATGGCTATGCTACGCCGACCCATGTCCCGAGCCGTCGATATGTTGCAGCTGGACCGCGATTTCTGAATGGCTATGCTCTAGAATAACTGGTAGTCCATGCTTTAATCGTTGCAGCTGGACCGCGATTTCTGAATGGCTATGCTCGAACCATATTTTAACGGGTTCACAGCAAAGTTGCAGCTGGACCGCGATTTCTGAATGGCTATGCTCGTGCCGTCGAGCACGACCTCCTCGTGTTCGTTGCAGCTGGACCGCGATTTCTGAATGGCTATGCTCCCGAAGCATTGGGCACGGAGACGGGCATGTTGCAGCTGGACCGCGATTTCTGAATGGCTATGCTGCCGTCGATGACCTCAGCGTAGTCGCCATCGTTGCAGCTGGACCGCGATTTCTGAATGGCTATGCTAACATGCAGACGCCGAACTACGGCTATCTGGTTGCAGCTGGACCGCGATTTCTGAATGGCTATGCTTCCTACGGCGACGGGGAGGCCTGTTGCGTCGTTGCAGCTGGACCGCGATTTCTGAATGGCTATGCTGTCATTGTAAACAATGCGGAAGAGAACGTTGTTGCAGCTGGACCGCGATTTCTGAATGGCTATGCTTTCGAACCGGGTGTAGCCGGTCGCGTCGGGGTTGCAGCTGGACCGCGATTTCTGAATGGCTATGCTCCAAGACATCGGCGCCCCTGTCACCGCTAAGTTGCAGCTGGACCGCGATTTCTGAATGGCTATGCTAGGGGCGACTTCGACCGAGACTTCAACCGGGTTGCAGCTGGACCGCGATTTCTGAATGGCTATGCTCGGCCCGTAAGTCGTGGCGGAGATAATTGCGTTGCAGCTGGACCGCGATTTCTGAATGGCTATGCTGCGCTGCTCGCACTGCGCCGAGAGGCGCTAGTTGCAGCTGGACCGCGATTTCTGAATGGCTATGCTCATCGCCGGGCCGACCCGTCGCCCGGACAAGTTGCAGCTGGACCGCGATTTCTGAATGGCTATGCTCCCGCCGATCGTCGACCAGCTCGATCCGTCGTTGCAGCTGGACCGCGATTTCTGAATGGCTATGCTCCGCATCAAGAACGGCCTCGTCCTCGTCGCGTTGCAGCTGGACCGCGATTTCTGAATGGCTATGCTCTCATGCTGCGTGTTGAGCCAGGCGAACAGGTTGCAGCTGGACCGCGATTTCTGAATGGCTATGCTGATCCTTTTCATCGTCATCATCGTCGTCATGTTGCAGCTGGACCGCGATTTCTGAATGGCTATGCTCTGTAGCGGGGTAGGGGCGGGCCGTCCGTGGTTGCAGCTGGACCGCGATTTCTGAATGGCTATGCTGGGGCCACGGGCCACCTTCACAACCGATCCGTTGCAGCTGGACCGCGATTTCTGAATGGCTATGCTTCCCAAACGGGACACGAGCGGCAATCCGTCGTTGCAGCTGGACCGCGATTTCTGAATGGCTATGCTCTTGCCGGGGACGCCCCCAATGGACAGGTTGTTGCAGCTGGACCGCGATTTCTGAATGGCTATGCTGCAATTCACGCTGGCGCGGCTGTCTGGCAAGTTGCAGCTGGACCGCGATTTCTGAATGGCTATGCTCGTCGTCGCCATCGACGCGCAGGAATGCCTGTTGCAGCTGGACCGCGATTTCTGAATGGCTATGCTGATC
>QFNN01000134.1 GCA_003240855.1 Sphingomonas sanxanigenens | reverse complement strand
GAAAAACACCGCCAGAGGCGCTCGTCCGGATCACATCACCGAAAACGCATCGCCACCCAACAAGCCCGGAACCTCAGTCTCATGAATAGGCCGGGCTAAAGAGGATCTTTCGGTCCTCGGCGGCGAGATCGAAGAGATATTGCGCGACGGGCGCTTTCGCGTCCGTCTCGAAAACGACCTGCTGATTATCGCCTATACTGCCGGAAAGATGAGGCGCTATCGCATCCGCGCGATCGTCGGCGACCGCGTTCAGGTGGAGATGACTCCCTACGATCTGGCGAAGGGGAGGATCATTTACCGCGAACGTACGCCGTCCATGGGGGGCGCGCCGCCGCGTCGCCGCCGCTGAAAGCGGCGGTGGCCGGCGGCCGCTGCCGCCCTGGCAGATCATCCCCTTCGGGCACCGTCCCTTTTAAGCACAGGCCCCGATAATGTCCTTGACCAGCAACTTCTATCTTGCCCGGGCCGCTGAGAGCGCGCGGGAGGCGGAACAGGCTATGCTGGAGAATGTGCGCGAACGGTGTCTGCGCTCCGAAGCGGCCTGGCGATCGATGGCGGAGCGGCTCTTGTCGAGCGAGGTGGGGCGTTCGAGGCAGGCTGCTGAAAAGGCTGCGCGGCTCGACTAAGGCGGATTTGGATCGCGCCTGCCTTATATCGCAAACATGCGACCATCCCCAAAATAGATCAGGTTCTTCGTCAGCGACGAAAGTCGGTCGCCATCGCCATCATCAATGGCGTCGGCGATGAGGTTCCACATGTTGGCGGAATGAACGCAGCGATCATGCATCTTGGGTTCGGATGTCGTCAGCGCTATCGTGGCTGCCTCCGCCGACCAGCGGCGGTAGAAGCTGACGGGCATGTTTCCCATGGCCGGCAAGCCGCTATTCCATCAAGACGATGGGAGCGACGCCGATCTCGAACGCCAGCCTGTGATATTCGCGCGCGAGTCGTTCATGCGCATGCCGTGATTGCAGGCATTTCGCGTCGAAAGCCTTCAAGGCTTCTTCCTTCGCGCGACGTATATGAAAAACGGACATGACTAAGCTCCCTCCAACAGGCGGCAGCTCATCGATTTGCTGTCAACTGTCGCCCCGCCAGGGATCTTCGGGCGACATGCGGGTAGCATAGCACGGCGGCGCCGGGATCGACAGCGGAATGCTGATGATGCGCGGATTTTAAATTTCCGGCGAGCTCCCGCTTCGTGCCTCGATTTGCGGCTGAGGGCGTCTTTTCGCCGGCGGAGAGACACGCGGAAATCGGGGCATTCCTTCGTTGGTCAGAATTTCCAGCGCGAGACGGTCTGCGAGGCTGCGATAGAAGCCCGCGATCGATGGCAGGGCAAGCGACATGGGCAACGAGGCCCCACAAACAAGCGAGATATCATGCGCGTAGGCGGGGGAACTGGACTCTTCGGGCCGACGCAGGCGTATCGATATCCGTCGAATTGCGACCAGCCGTGCCGTGCTCTGGCTGGGCGATCCGGTCATATTCTCGACGCGGTCGAGCTTGTCCGATGTCCTTTTGAGCCGCGCGAAGCGCGATGCGTCGTGATCGGCCTCGGCGAGCAGGACAGCGGCTTCTTCCAGCAGGACGCACAGGAACCTGTCCAGCTCGCGGATATGGTTGGCCACCAGGCGATTCTGAACGCGGCGCGCCCAGGGGCAGGAAACGTCATTCCTGATAGGGTGCTGCGATACGAACTCGCATCCGGAGACGAGCGTCGCATAGGCGCGCGCTAGCACGCGTAAGGCAATTTTCGCGGAAGAAGAAAGGGATCGGTGGTGGTCGATCCGCCGCGGAGGCGGCGCACCACCCTGTCGTCCGCGATCATTTTTGCGATACGCCGTGCATTGCCTCTGTGCTCGTCGCTGATCCTGCGCGTCGACGCGCTGGCCGCATGCATGAGCGCCATCTGATGAGCCGCATAATAGTGATTGAGATCCATCATTTTGTTTTCCCACTACAAGCGGGAGCACAATGGTCTCTCAGCCGCCGGCGCTTGAGGTCATTTGCCGACGATGCGTAATCATAGCACGGCAGGCCCAAATAGCCTAATGCGCTGCGGGATCGCTCGGCGCGCCGCCACCTCCCGCATCGCTGGTTTCAGCGCTATGTTCGGCTTTCCGCCGCATTGGCCGCAGCAGCAATACCGCCCGTCGTAACAGCCACATGGCGAGGATGCCTGAGGCGACGAAAATCGCCTGGAGCATAAGCAGATCGGCTTTCACGGGCGGGCTCCTCGTTGCGCGGGAGCCCTACTGTCTCTCTGTCAGATCATGCGGAAACAGGTGATCCGATGGTCGAGGGTAGCAGGTGGCGTGAAGGTGGCGATAGCTCTATCTCGCTGGGCTCAATTCGTTCGCCAGCGGCGGCGTTATCGTGTATCAGAATGACATCGTCGCTTTTTGCCCGCAAGCTTGCGACGCCTGAGAGAAGAGATTTCCTCCCGCTTGCCCGCAGGAAACCTCTTTATGTCTCTCGCCGCCCGGCGACCCCTAAATCATTCGGTTCTGGCGCCAATTCGCAGGGAAAGGCGCGGTGCGCCGGTGTCCGGCGCGAATGCTCCGAGGCTTCAGCCTTACGGCATGTCCGGGCCGCCGGCCGCGTTGAATTCATATGCGCCGCCTTTTGCGGCCAACATCCCCTCACAAAGGTAAATCAGATGAGCCGTGCCATTAATTTCTCGCTGACCGAGGCCGAGCTTCGGCAGCGATGCAAGCTTCACGAGGTCGGCATCAGCGCGATCGAAGGCCTGCCCAAGGGCGGAACACGCCTGGTCTGCCTGACAAGCAGGGGCGCCGAGATCATGCGCCGCCGCTATCCAAAGGAGATCATCGATCGTCCTCAGACGCGGCATCCCCATTTTGTTTCGGCGCTGCAGAAATAGGCCCGCGCATGTCCTCACATGCACTCGACACCAGGAGCCTGGAATTTCTGCGCCGCCGCGAGCGGGAGGAGCGGACAAAGGCCCGGGAGGCGCTGAATTTCAGCGACCGCATAATCCATCTGGCGCTGGCGCGCGCATTCGCTCGTCAGATCGATCGCTAGATCCAGCTGCAACGCCAATCCTATGATCGGAAGGAGATTATCGTGGCCAAGGGTCAACGCAGGGGGAACAAGGAAGTCCGGAAACCCAAAAAGCCGGCGCCTCCGAAACTGAGCGCCGCCAACCCATCGCAAAAGACGGACCCGCCCAGGATCGTGAAAGACTGACCATCACGTCCCGGCTGCGGCTTCGAAAGGAATTGTCATGTTGCCTTCATCTGAAATGTGTCGGGTCCAGGAAGCCTATCAGCGCGATCGGGCGGCGTGCACCGAGTTCGAGAATGTCCGCGTCATCGCCGAAAAGGCGGCCAATGCATGGCGGCAGGAAGGCATCCTTGCCGAGGATCGGGAAGCGCGCAGGATCAAGGTGCGCGCGAATGCCAAGGTCATCGCGCTGCGGCGGCAGCAGACGAAAGAGGCCGATCGGTTGCTCAGCGAAAATCCCGATCGCGGTTTTGCCGATCTCTAGGCGCATGCGCCGCCGCCTTTTTGTGCGCGCGCCCTTATCGAAGGAGCAGAGCGATGGCCTGGGATGAAGTAACCTCGCACCATATCGTGCGAAGCTGGCACGAATGGGAGATTGACGGCCGCGAGCGCCGGATCGTGCTTGTCGTCGAAACCGAGCTGGAACTCCAGCCCGAGAAGATCGATTATGATGATGATCTGGTTGAGGAGTTGCGGGCTGCCGCGATCGCGCGCTTGCGGGCGACCGCCAGCGCGATCGACCGCATCCGCATTGTGCCGGTGCGCTATCGGCGGAATGCGGATGGATAGGCCGGCCGGCGCGGCTTCCGATTGCCTTCACGTTCGCTCGAAAGACATCATGAATGCTGATCCGCGCCGGCTATGAGATTCGTTATGAATGCGATGTGGCCACGCCGATGCTGGCGATGCTCAGCGTCCATCCTTCGCGCAGCAAGGATTTTGCCACGCCCCATCGCATTGCCGCGACGCCCGACGTGCCGATGTATGATTATCTCGACGGCTTTGGAAACATCTGCACGCGGATCACCATGCCCGCCGGCGGCCTGACCCTGTCGAACGATTTCGCGATCCGCGACGATGGCGCCCCCGATCCCGTTGCGCTTCATGCCGCCCAGCACGCGGTTGAGGATCTGCCCGATGATGTCCTCGTCTATCTGCTGAGCAGCCGCTATTGCGAAACTGAGCGCCTGGCCGAAATGGCCTGGTCCCTGTTCGGCAACGGCCCCACCGGCTGGGATCGGGTCCAGCGGATCGTTGATTTCACGAACCATCATGTCGAATTCGGCTATCAGCACGCCCGGCCTACCAAGACCGCGTGGGAGGCTTATCAGGAACGACGGGGCGTATGCCGCGATTTCGCGCACCTGGCGATCACCCTGTGCCGGTGCGTGAACATTCCCGCCCGCTATTGCACGGGCTATCTGGGCGACATCGGCATTTCACCGACCGACGGGCCGATGGATTTCTCTGCCTGGTTTGAGACTTATCTGGGCGGCGCCTGGCACATATTCGATGCGCGACACAACCAGCCCCGGATCGGGCGCGTCCTGATGGCGCGCGGCCGCGATGCGACCGATGCGGCGATGATCACCACCTTTGGCTTTGCGCAACTGGCCAGCTTTAAGGTGCACACGTTCAAGGTCGCGCCATAGCATAGCATGGTGCGTGCCCGCCTACGCGGCGCGCTTGTCGGCCCAATAGCGCTGTTCCTCAACGTCGTCGCGGAAATCGAAAAGCATGGGGATCGGCGGCTGGTCCTCATGGAATCCGTTATAAGCTTCGACGTCGGTCGCGAGCTGGACGCAATCCCCGACAATCTGCTGACGGCGCTGGATGAAGGCCTTTTGCATGTGTTCGCGGGGCGCGTCCTTCATGATCGCCCAGAACGTATATTGGACGCCGCCTTTGGTGACGCGCACGGCATGGTTCACGCGATAGCGCCTGCCTTGGGGATCGGTCGCATATTCTTCCCTCAGAGCCGTCGACATATCTTCTGCTAGCTTATCGAAGGGATCGACTTGCGGCATCTCGATCATCCCGCGCGCAACGCCCCATTGCGCGGCCTCGCGCGTCGTGGCCGGAACGTGGCCATTCTCGCGCTCGAAAGCGTGCCAAACCTTCTGCAGCTGTTCGCGATATGTCGCCATCTTTCGCTCCTAAAGCTCTGCCGGGGCCACATCGCCCCATCCGTCAATCAACGCGGCTACGGCGAGATGCTGCCTGATCTTCACCTTGTGTCGCGCAAGCCAGTTGTATCGATCCATTTTTCGCTGAAGCTGTCCCACGACGATGCCCGGATGTCGTTGGATTCGTCGTGCAAACGCGACGACGTCCTTTTCAGCGATGTAGGGGAACTTGCGCACGTAGAACGAATCCAACTCGGCCGCCGGCACACAGGCGGCTTGAGCAGCCTTGTTCGCCTTTACTTCGCATGCCGGCAATTCGGCGTCGTCGGCGCCCTCCAGATCGACATCGACAGCCTCCGCGCTAAGCTCGCCG
Source organism: Sphingomonas sanxanigenens (assembly GCA_003240855.1). GTDB lineage: Bacteria > Pseudomonadota > Alphaproteobacteria > Sphingomonadales > Sphingomonadaceae > Sphingomonas_L > Sphingomonas_L sanxanigenens_A. Next base: position 1,511 of record QFNN01000134.1, on the reverse strand, counting down.
CGGCCATCGCCATTGAGAACGTGTTCGATCTCGTGTCGCAGGACGAACCAGAAATTATCAATCCGATCGTGACGCGTTGTCATGCCGATTACCGGCGACTTGTCGTCAATCCAAAAGCATACGCCATCGATATTGGCTTTCGGCAGCGTTTCGACCACAACGAACCTAACACCGCAGTTTGCCAGCGCGCGGGGAACATGTCGCACTTCCTCGGGGTCCAGCATGTAGCGAGGCAGCTCTTCAGCCATGGCGGCAAGCTTCTTAGCCGAGAAGGCCGGGACGACCATTTCGCCCGCAAGCTGACGGACCCGGAAAAGCCACGCGAGTTGCAGCGGATTGGTCTCGCTATAATCAGCCTTTTTCGCCGCATGGGCCAAGTAGGGCACATCAGCCAGGCTGTTCCTACGGAAAAATCGCATTATTTGCGCTTCCAGCATGCCGATGTCGGTGTCGGTCAGCCATCCGCGACGGATCATCTCTCGCACGGGGAAGGTTGCCTGCAGCGCAGCACGACGGGCGATCGCCGGATCCGGCGCGCGCGCATTCACCATTTCATATGCCTGCTGCAAGTTCGCGAAATATTGGGCCGAAACGTCGAACGCAGTTCCGAGTGCTTTTGCCATCTCAGGGCTGATGCCGCGCTTTCCGGACGTGATCATATTGATCGCTTGCTCCGGCACGCCGAGAATATAGGCGAGGTCGCGCTGCGACCAGCCGCGCGCTTCCAATTCCTCCCGCACGAATTCGCCGGGGTGGGGCACATCAGCCAGACAGGAAAAGACAGTCATGCCGATCTCCCTCAATGAGTATCGCAAAGCGCGATAATGTTGATGATAGGCGGCTGCTCCATTTCGAGCAGCGTAAACACGATGCGGTATTGATCATTCACGCGCACGGTGCGCTTTCCATCCTTTTCTCCTTGTAACTTCTTGTAATGTAAGCTCTTCAAGTTTCGTAGGTCGCGTTCGTCGGCCGCAGCCTCCAACTGCACTAGCCTGCGTCGCGCGGCCTGAATGACCGCGACAGGCAATCCAAGCTTGTGCGCTTCGTCGGTACAGATGCGGAGCAGGTTGGCATCGGCGAACTCGATCTTCATATGCCGGAAGCGTATAGCGACACATGCCGTTGGTCAACATGCGACTGAACCATGGGCGTTCAGTTAGGTTGTCAGATTTTTACGGAAATTTGAAAATCATGCGCGTTATGAGCGTAATGACGCCGGTTTCTCGATTTGAATCGCATTGCGATATCGAAACAATCGGCCCGGGCGGTATTCCGACGCTGATTGGTGGACCGTTCGATCCGTTTTGGATTTTCTGCGCAGGGTGCCGAGGATCCGCCCAACGCGCGCTTCGTGTTCGCAGAAGGATTGTAAGCTCCGCTGGCCGCCTCGGCGGCGTAGCGTGAAGTCTCTAACCCGGCCTATTCATGAGACTGAGGTTCCGGGCTTGTTGGGTGGCGATGCGTTTTCGGTGATGTGATCCGGACGAGCGCCTCTGGCGGTGTTTTTC
>QFNN01000133.1 GCA_003240855.1 Sphingomonas sanxanigenens | reverse complement strand
GGCAGGTTCGGCTTAGACACCCAGTTCCTAATTCAGATCAGAGGCTTATGCCACTCCCGCCAACCCTCTCGGCCCAACGCGGTGAATAAGCCGGGCTAACTGATTAGCGATCGCGCGATAGGCCAGACCAGCATGCCGAACATCAGCAACTGCAGCGTGACCAGCGCCCCGATCATCAGGCGCATGCCCCAGCCCAGCGGTCGATCGGGCTCGCGATCCTCGTGGTCGGTGAGCAATGACTTAGCTCAGGCAGATTTTGCTGACAGAAAAATTGCTTGGTGCCTGGTTACACGCGTCCTTCATCAGCAGGTCACCTAGTGGAGGGCGAGCCCTGACTTTCTCGAATGCGTTCATGAGATCAGTCGCGGGCGCATTGACGGGCAACGAGAGAAAGTCCGCAGTGTGCCCATCCAAGATCATTAGCGGCTTGCGTCCGCCGCCCTTGCTCTCGCTCGCAGCAAACCAGATGCTGACAGTCATCGTTGTCGTGGTCTGCGCCTGCTTGTCTTTGTCCAGGCGTGCGCGCACCGCTCGCAATTGGCCCCCTATTTCCGCGGGCAGACTGCCAAGCTCTCCCGGATCACCGACGTCGATCTCGACATCGAGATGGTCGCCGTAAGCCGCGAACGATGTAATCGCGCTCTTCCCTTCACGAGCGAACCAGTCAGCGGTCTTTGGCGTTGGCGTCGATGTACACCATGCCAACAAGCCAATGAGGGCGATCAAGGTAAGGCAGCCCATCCCAAGATCGCGCCTGCTCTTGCGGACGGCGGAGGCAACCTCGCTGCTGTCGAAGACTTTACCGCAGTGCTTGCAAACCAGGGCGGCAAGCTTGATCTTTTCCGCGCATTGCGGACACGTTTTTTCTTCGATGCTCATTGCTCGCCCCCTTAGTCGCCATCTACCGAGGCGTCGGGGCCGAAACAATCAGCCGGGGCGGTATTCTGATGCTGATTGGTGCAGAGTTCGATCCGTTTTGGATTCTTCGCGCAGGGTTTCGAGGATGGCGACCGCGGCGCGCTTCATGCTGGGGGTGAGGGCGTGGAATGCGTTGAGTAGCTTTGACGCTTCGTCGCCAGCGCCAGATTCGGCGCTGCGCTGGCCCGTGAGGACATAACGGACATCCACGCCGTTTTGTCCTAATCCGATCAAGTAGTCGGCTTTTGGCAGCTGTGTTCCAGCTTCGTACCGCGTTTGAGACGGCAAAGCGGCACCTCCAAGGGAGGCGAATTCAGTCTGATTTAGGCCAAGTCTGCGCCGTTCTTCGCGCAACCTCAAACCAAAATGATCGGATACGATCTGCCCCACTTGACGATCAATCGCTTTCGATAAATAAGTGTCCCCACTTTCGACCAATGTAGCGAAATTGCGGATGCAAGCCGAGTCCAACCGCCCATTTTCATCGGAAATGACGAATCAAGCGCGGGCGCGCCTGGTGGCGTCGGGCGAGAGCGTGAAAAGCTGGTCGGCCAAGCATGGCTATCCCTGGCCGCTCGTTTTTAAGGTGCTGTCGGGCAAGCGGCGCTGCGTGCGCGGCCTGTCGGTTGAAATCGCGCAGAAACTCGGCCTCCTTCCTGATCCCGCCACGGCAGCCGCGGAGTTCCCTGTCTCCGCCGGGCAAACCGTAGGCGGCGGCGCTCCGGTCGTCGCGTGCGATCGGAGCGCCCTTTCGCGCGCGGAGCGGGCGGAATGAGCCTCTTCCCCGCGCTTATTTGCGCTGTCACGGCCCCGAAACGCTGCGTCGCGCGTTGGGGTGTCATGGGTGGAGAAATCTGCCCTGCGTCCCGGGGTTTCGTACCCACCACCTCGGGGCGCCGTCGGGAATCGGCAGGCGTGATGCACGAGGCCTCCGCCGCGCCGGCAACTCTAGCATGACGAAGCGCCGTCTTCCCCTCACATTCGAAAATGCGCTCACCCGCATCGCCGGATCGATCGGCTGGGCGGAGGTGGCGCGCATCTGCGGCGCGGCCGAGCGCACCGTGCGCAACTGGTCCGATCCCGATACCAGCGCCGGCATCACGCTTGATGCCGCGCTTGCGCTCGATCTCACCTGGCGCGGCGAGGGCGGGGAGGGGGCGCCGATGTTCCAATGCTATCGCCTGCGGCTTGAGGCGGATGCGATCGACAGTTTCGCCGCCGGCGATCAGCTCGCCCTCGCCGCCGCGCGCACCGCCAAGGAAAGCGGCGAAGCCATCCAGTCCGCAATCATCGCTTCGCGCCCCGGCGCAACGCAGGCCGATCGCCTGCTTGCCGAGAAGGAGCTGGAGGAAGCGATCAACGCGGCGACGACCACGCTTGCCACCCTTCGCGCGGGGCGAAGGGGCGGGCGCGGAGGCCAGGAGGAGGCCACCCATGGGTAGGAATGCCGCCCATCTATGCCCGCATTGCCGCCGGCCGGCGCGCGTGCGGTCCAGCCGCGCCGTCACGCCGCTCTACCGTCAGCTCAACCTGCAATGCACCAATGTCGATTGCGGGCACACTTACGCCGCGGCGATCGAGATTCTGTATTCGATCGTGCCCAGCGCGCATCCCGATCCCGCCATAGACCTCCGCCGCGCGCCGCCGCGCCGCGTGCCGATTGCCGCCAATGACGGCGGTAGCGTCCCGGGGGTGACGCCGCCTCCCTCCAACGATGACGATCCCCTGGCCGAGGCCGTCTTCACCGGCGGCTGAACCTGCCCGGGCGCTGCCCGGCAAAGCCTGAACCCCGATCGAACCACCGCCAGCCCGCCGACCGCGTCGGCCGGGAAGGCCTTTCTGCTGCCTGGAGGATTTTGAGATATGGAAGTCCGCCCCATCCACGCGATCGAATGCGAATGCGCCCGTTGCGGCGCGATCGTCGATCATGCCGCCGCACCGGCGCCCGCGCGCGCCACGATTGCCGGCGATCGCCTTTATTTCGGCCTGGCGCTGCTCGCGCTCTCCTATTTCGCGGGCCGCGTGCTCGTGGCGGTGCTGTCATGATCGGCGCGCAGGAAGCGGCGGCGACGCACGATTTCGTCTGCGTCGATTGTGACGCGATCGAGCGTCGCGCCAGCGCCATCCACGTCCCGCGTGGCTGGCGGCGGACGGACGAAGGCATGATCTGCGCTGATTGCGCGCAGGGCGCGCCCAAACGCCTGGCAGAGGCCTGCGATCGCGATCTGATCGATGCCATGGCGGATGAGGCGGCAAGCGCCACCGGCCTTGCGGCACCGATCGCGACGCATCTGGCGACGGGTATCCTGCTCGGCTTTCGTCTGGGTGCCCCGATGGAAGCGCGCGGCATGGCGCTGATCGGCCTCGACGATGCGCGCCTTGTCGTGCGCCAGGCGCTCTCTCAATCGCTGGCGGCCCCTGCGGCCGGGGCGGTGACGCAATGAGCGACATCATCGCCGCGGATCGGCTCCGCCTCTTCATCGAGCGTATCGAACGCCTCGAGGAGGAAAAGAAGGGCATCGCCGACGATATCCGCGATGTCTACGCCGAGGCCAAATCGCAGGGCTACGACGCCAAGACGATGCGCCAGATCGTGCGCCTGCGCCGGCTGGAGAAGCACGCGCGCGAGGAGGCCGACGCGCTGCTCGAAACCTATCGCCAAGCGCTGGGGCTCGCCTGATGCGATCGCGCGGACAAGCTGCCGAAGGCGCGGTCGCGTGCGCCTTCGGCAGCCCCGAATCCGAAGCGCCGACGACCCCCGCCGGCGTGAGCGAACGAGCCGCCCGATCGGAAAACAACACTCACGACACCATGGTACCTGACACCGGAGGTCGACATGACTCATAGCACCATTCCGCTGAACAAACTTCGCCTTTCTGAGCGCAATGTCCGCAAGACCAATCGTGACGAGGATATTGCGTCGCTGGCCGAGGACATCGCCGCGCGCGGGCTGAAGCAGAACCTCGTCGTCACGCCATCGGCCGAAAAGCCAGGCCTCTACGAGGTCGACGCCGGCGGCCGTCGCTTCCTCGCCCTGCAGCGCCTGTCGGCCGAGAAGCGCATCCCCAAGAACCACCCCGTCGCTGTGCTGATCGAGGAGCCCGAACAGGCGCTCGAAACGAGCCTCGCCGAAAATCTCCATCGCGTGGCGATGAACCCGGCTGACGAATTCGAGGCGTTCGCCACGATCATCGCCGGCTATGCCGACGCCGGCATCACCTCGCTCGACGAGCAGGTCGCAAATTGCGCCCGCCGCTTCGGCGTCACGCCGCGCCATGTCGAGCAGCGTCTCCGCCTTGCCGATCTGCACCCGGAGATTCTCGCCGCGCTGCGCGCGAGCCATATCGGGCTGGAGGCCGCCAAGGCCTATGGCACCTATCCCGATCAGGATCTGCAGCTGAAGGTCTTCAAAGGGCGTGACAAGCTGACCTGGGGCACGAAGCACGACCCCAAGGCCATCCGCGACGAGATGCAGGGCAAGGTCTATCGCGCCGACTATCGCGCGGCGGTCTACGCCGGCATCGATAACTACCTCGCCGCCGGCGGCCGCATGGTCCGCGAATTCTTCATGGGCGCTGAGGATGCGGACGTGCTGCTCGACATGCGCCTGGTCGATAAGCTGGCCCAGGAGCGCGCGGCGGAGGAGGCGGATCGCTTCGGCAAGCAAGCGGGCTTCGCCGGCGGCGAGGTCAAGATCTGGTCGGGCCGCTATGACAGTTGGCCCAAGGCGCCGGCGGGCTTCAAGCTGGCCTATCAGGACGGCATGGATGCGCCCGACGAGGAGCGGGCGCAGCTGCGGGCCATCTTCGCGATTTCGGATGACGGCTCCGCCCTCGAGATGAATTCGAACGGCTTTCATTTTGCGCCGGCGGACGCGAAGCCGGTCGCGATCGATGCCCGCTTCGAACGTGAAAGCGCCGAGCAGCGCGCGGAGCGTGAGCGCGATCGCCAGATTGAACGGATCGCTATCCGTCTCGCCGCGCCCAGGGTTGCGGGGACGCCGCTGGAAGGGCGCGCCTATTGGCCCGCCGATCGCGCCTGGGTCGAGCCGATGGAGTTCGACGAGGAACGGGGCTTCTATGTCGTCGCCCTGCTCGTCACCGTTCCCGTAGACGAAGTGCAGGCCGCGCGTGACGCCGCCGAGATCGAGTATCAGCGCCTGATCGACGAGCGCGCAGCCCGTGAAGCTGCAGAGGCCGCCAAGGAAGCGGCCGGAGAGGACGTCATCGATGTCGTCAATGGCGAGCTCGAGCGCGAGGAGTCAGCTGCATGATCGCGGTCTGCATGGTGCGGCTGTCCGTCTGGACGGTGCTCACTGGAGCGTCGCTGCTGGTCGTCTCGGCGATCGGCAGCCTGATCCGGCTCGAATGGACCTTCATCACCAGCTGGGGCCCATGGTGGCGCGTCGGTGCGCTGGCGATCGGCATCGCCTGGGTCGGCTGGATGATCGCGGTCGAGAACGAAGAAGATGAGGAGAACGGCCGTGGCGAATGAACCCGCCCAGACCGATGCGTGCTGGCGCGCGCGTAAAGGGGGAGAGATGAGCGCGATGGCTAAGTCCAACCGCTTCCTGCGCCTCCCTGATGTGAAGGCCGAAACCGGCCTCAGCCGCACCAGCATCTATAGGGAGATCGCGGCCGACCGCTTCCCGCGCCAAGTGCGCCTTACCGCCCGGGCGGTGGGCTGGTGGTCCGACGATATCGAAGCCTGGAAGCGGTCGCGCGAGCCAGCAGCCCAAGGAAATTGGGGGTATTAACGGGGGTATTGCTCCCGCGTCGTCCCACAAACGTGCAGGTAAATAGCTTAAATAACGGGGGAAATTATGATACTTCGATACCCTCAGCCGGCACCAGCCTTCCACGCCGACAATCATAAGACGCGGGCGCTCTCGTCGGCCGTGCCTATCCGAAGTGTGGCTGGAGGTTCGCCGACCGACGACGTCCCCGCAACGCGGCGCCGGCCAGCCCGAAACCGGCGATCATCATCGCCCAGCTCGTCGGCTCAGGCACGCCGGATGCGGGCGGCGCCAGATCGACCGTTATCGTATAGTTGATCGGCTGGCGGAAGTTTTGCAGCTCGAACTGGAAGAACGGGCGCGTATTGTAGATATATTTGACTTCGGTAGCGCTGTATCGGACTTCATTTCCCGGAAGGGTCCACGTGTCGCTATAGTCCGAAGCCGTGGATTGATAGCGCTCCAGGATCCATGCCGAATTGCCATACTGCCAGACGCCCGTTGCGCGGTCATAGACTTCGTAGTCGAAGAAGTAGTTGAACCAGATCGTCGACAGATGGGCCTGATCGAGGTCGACCGTGATGATCCAGTTGGTCGGATCGGTCGAACCGGGCGTGAAGGGCGGGTCGAGATACAGCGTGAACGTGCCGGTCGTCGGACTGGCCGTGCCGGTATAGGTGACCGCGTATGCCGGACACGCCAGTGCCGCGATGCCGCAGGCTGCGAACAGGCCGAGTTTCATCATTATCCCCCGCTGTGGTTAATCGACGGTAACGGCTCGACCGGGGCGGGGTCCAGAGCGAATAGGCGCCCGAAACGAACCGATCCCATCGTGGGACAAGATTCTGGATTTGCAGCAAATCTGTAATGATGACGCCCGCGGTAGCCGGGCGTGGCCCGCGTTCAGGGCACCGGGCTCGCCATGGGCGGCCTTCCGCCCGTCGCGCGCTGTCGGATGATGCGGAGATAGGTGTCGACCAGCGTCTGATTGACCTGATCCCAGCCGAAACGCTCGCTGATCTTCTCGCCCGCCTGGCCTGATGCGGCGCGCGCCTGCGGCTTCTCGCAATAATATTGGAGCGCGTCGGCGAAGGATTCGATCGCGCCGGGGCGGATCAGCCGGCCGTTGACGCCGTCGAGCACAAGGCTCTGGCTGCCCGTGGCGATCGCCGCGATCACCGGCAGGCCTGCCGCCATAGCTTCAAGCGTCACGTTGCCGAACGTCTCGGTGACGGAAGGGTTGAACAGCATGTCCATCGAGGCGACGGCGCGACCAAGATCCTCGCCGCCCTGGAAGCCCGCGAACACCGCCTGCGGCAGGCGGCGCTCGAACCAGTCGCGCGCCGGGCCGTCGCCAACCACAAGAACACGATGCTTCACGCCGCGCCGGACGAGTTGGTCAATCGCGTCGGAAAAGACGTCCAGCCCTTTTTCCATCACCAGCCGGCCGACATAGCCCACCGCCACTTCGTCGTCGCGAATGCCAAGGCTGCGTCGCCAGCCCATGTCGCGCCGGCCCGAATTGAAAATGCCGCGATCGACGCCGCGGCTCCAGATGCCG
>QFNN01000132.1 GCA_003240855.1 Sphingomonas sanxanigenens | reverse complement strand
TCTGCGGCACGCGCACCGAGTTGCTGCGCACCCTCACCGCCGTCTCTGGCGTAGAGGCGGCGGTGCTAGGGACTCGGGCTTTTGGACCGAAATGGTGCCGCCTACAGGACTCGAACCTGTGACCCTCGCATTACGAATGCGATGCTCTACCAGCTGAGCTAAGGCGGCTTGCCGGCGGGGGGTGCGCTTATCAGCGCCGGCGCGGGCTGGCAAGCGGTCTTGCGCGCCTGCCCCGACGCGGCCCGAATATTTCACGCTTCGTTTACCATGCCCGTGCACAATCACCTCCAAGAAGCATTTGCCGGGGGTAGAGATGGATTCGTTGCGGGGATTCGATCGGGACGAGCGCGATGACGCCGCGTTCGACGACGCCGCCGTCGAGGCGCCGCCCGCCATCGGCACCGATGAGCGCCGCATGCACGTGCGCGCCTATAATTACTGGGTGTCGCTGCTTGCCGGCCGCGCCTATCCCTCGATCGAGGATCTGGAGCCGGCGAGCATCCAGGATTTCGGTTCGCACAGCGTATTGCTCGATTTCACCGGCGGGATCGAGAACCCCGGCATCGCCTGGCTTGGCCGCGACCTGCGCGAGGAATGCGGGCTGGCGCAGGAGATCAAGGCAATCGCCGACGTGCCGAGCCGATCGCTGCTGTCGCGCCTGACCGACCATTATCTGCAGATCATCGCCAATCGCGCGCCGATCGGCTTCGAGGCCGAGTTCGTCAACAGCCGCGGCCGCAACACCATGTATCGCGGCATCCTGATGCCCTTCTCGTCGGACGATGATTCGATCGATTTCATCTACGGCGTCATCAACTGGAAGGAAGTCGTCGAGGACAATGCAGCCGAAGAGCTTGTCCTCGAGGTCGGCCAGGCGCTGCGCGACGCGCCGCGACAGATCGCGCAGGGCGGCGTATCGGCCTGGGCGGATGGCCCCAATTCGGAACCGATGATCGGCGAACCGATCGATTATGAAGCTGAGGAGGAACCGATCGCGCTCGACGCCGACGCTGGCCTCCACGACTGGCTGGCCGCCGCGCGCGATAGCGCCGAAGCCGTCCGCCAGAGCGAAGGACGCAGCCGCGCGGCGCTTTACGCTGCGCTCGGCCGCGCGCATGATTTCGCGATCGCCGCCGCCGCGCTGCCTGACGACTATGCCGAGATCCTCGAGGATGCCGGGCTGACGGCGCAGGTCCGCGCACCGATGACGCCGATCGTGAAGCTCGTTTTCGGCGTCAATTACGACAAGACGCGCCTCACCGAATATGCGGCGGTCCTGTCGCACGCGAACCGGCTCGGCATCCCCATCGGCGGCCTTGTAACGCTGATCGAGAAGCACGAAGGTGGCGTGAAGGGCATCGTGCTGGCCGAGCGCCGCCTGCGCGCACCGGCGCCCAAGCCGGCCGCGCCCGAAGCCGCCCGCGCCAAGCTGCGCGCCCTGCCCGCCAAGGCGACTGTCGCGCTCGACACAGGTGACGAGGAGTTCGTCCTGCTCGTCGCGCGCCGCGAAAGCGCGGGCACGCTCGCCGTCGTCGCGCCGATCACGGACGATCGGCAACTCATCGATCGCGCGCTCAAGATCGCGGCGCGCTGACCCACAAGCGCTATTCCGGCACGCGGCCAGCGATCGCATTGGCGCGCGCGCTGTAGGTGATGCGGCCATCGGCATCGGGCGTCATGCGCGCCTGAAGGCGGGCCTTGAGTTCGTCCTTCGCTTCTTCCCGCATGCCGCGCGTGCTTTCGCCCATGCCGATCGCGATCAGCACGGTCGCCCAGAAATCCTCGAAATCGGCGAAGCTGCGCCGGACGGTGATCTGGCGCGTCCTGATCCCGATCAGCCCCGCCTCGGCCCATAACGCCTGCATCGCGGCGAGCGTGGAGACCTCCGCGTGTGGCGGCAGCATCGGAGTGAACGCCATTTCGCGCAGTTCGTCCTGCATCGGGCGCATGGGAAAACCGCCAGGCTCCAATATGTCCCACATGTAGGCGAAAATGCCGCCGCCCGGCTTCACGACGCGCTTCATCTCCGCGACTCCCGCCGCCGGATCGGGGACGAAGAAGAGGACCAGCGCCATGACGGCGGCGTCGAAGCTGGCGTCGCCTGCGGGCAGCGCGAGCGCGCCGCCCTGCTCGAAGCGCGCCACCCCTGCCTTGTGCCGCGATCGCGCGAAGGCGATCTGGCCCTCCGACGGATCGACGCCGAACACGGCGGCAGGCTCGCACCGATCGACGATCAGTTCGGTGAAAGCCCCGTTGCCACAGCCTATGTCGATCCAGCTCAGCCCTGAAGCAGGCGCCAGCCAGTCGAGAAAAGCCTCGCCGACCAGCCTGCTCCACACGCCCATCAAGCGCTCATAAGTCGCGCCGTCCTCGAAACGTATCTGGTTTTCGCCCATAGCCGCCCTGCCTCGAAACTGACGCCGCACCTTATGCACCAGGCGAAGCGCGGCTGCACCACCGCGCCACAAGGCTTGAGCAAAATCACCGCCAGGCGCATAGCGGCCGGAGAAGCGACGCACCCATGATAAGGGGCGCGCAACCGCAGGCGGAGATTTATGGCGTCGACCACGCGCAACCGGCCCGAAACCGCGGGCAAAGATCTTTCCAACATCATTGAGGACGCTCTCGTCACCGGCGCATTGCCGGGCGAGATTGACGGCTTCGGCCCTGAGGATCGGGCTGCGGCCGGCGCCTTCGTCGCGGCGGCGGCGGCCAGCCGCAAGGCAGGCGCGCCGGCGATCCAGCTCGAATCGGTAGCGGGCGAGCGCCGCTTCATGCGCGTCGCGATCATCAATGACGACATGCCCTTCCTCGTCGACTCAGTCGCCGCCACCGTCGCCGCACACGGGCTGGCGATCGATCGCCTGCTCCACCCCGTCGTCGCAGTGCGCCGCGATGAGGATGGCGGCCTGACCGCCGTCCTCCCCGCCACATCGGAAGGCGAGCGCCGCGAGTCCTTCATCTATCTCGAAGTCGAGCGCGCCGACGCGCGGGAGCGCCGCGCGCTTCTCGACGATCTGACCGCCAACCTGGCGCATACGCGCGCGGCGGTGAGCGACTGGGCTCCGCTCCAGACCGCGATGCGCGAAGATGCCGACCGCCTCCCCGACGGCGAAGGCGCTGCGCTGCTCCGCTGGTTTCTCGACCGCAACCTGACCCTGCTCGCGCATGAGCGGCGCGACCGTGACAATCAGGCTACCGAAGCGCTCGGCATTTCCCGCGTGGACGGCGAACCGCTGCTGGCCAGAAGCACGATCGAGCGCGCCTTCGCCTGGTTCGAGGAAGGCGGCGAGGCGCCGCTGCTGGTGAAATCGAACCGTGTCTCGACCGTTCATCGCCAGGTTCCGCTCGATGTCATCATCGTGCCGCAGCGCGAGAATGGGAAGATCGCGCACCTCTCGCTGCATGCGGGTTTGTGGACCAGTTCCGCGCTCAACGCGGCGCCCGAAAAGGTGCCGGTGCTACGCGCCCGGCTCAACGCGCTGCAGGAGAAATATGGCTTCGATCCCTCGGGCCATGCCGGCAAGTCGCTGAGCCATGCGCTCACCGCGCTGCCCCACGACCTGCTGATCGCCTTCACCCCCGCGAGCCTTGAGGAAATCGCGCTCACCTCGATGTCGATCGCCGATCGGCCGCGCCCCAGGCTCGTCGGCGTGCGCAGTTCGCTCGGCCGGCACCTGTTCGCCTTCGTCTGGCTGCCGCGCGACGAGACGAGCACCGCGCGCCGCAAGCAGATCGGCGACATGATCGCCGAAGCGGCGAAAGCGACGATCATCAACTGGACGATCGCGCTGGAGGATGGCGATCTCGCACTCATGCGCTTCACGCTCGATCTGCGCGACGGCGGCGTGATGCCTGATCTGGCGGCGCTCGACGCGCGGCTGGTCGGTATGATGCGCGGCTGGGCGCCCGCCGTCGAAGGCGCGCTTGCCGAACATGGCGAACCGGGCCGCGCCGCGCGACTTGCGCTGCGTTACGCCAACGCCTTTCCGATCCAGTATCGCAACGCCGTCAGCCCGATCGAGGCGGCGAGCGACATTTTGCGCCTCCAGGGCCTTTCCGCCGCCAGCGAACGCGATGCGCGGCTGTATCGCACCGGTGCGGAAGCGGCGCGCCAGCTTCGCCTGAAAGTCTATAATGGCGGCGGATCGGTGCCGCTTTCCGACGCGGTGCCCGCGCTTGAGCATTTCGGCTTTCGCGTGATCGAGGAAGTCCCAACGGCGCTCGACGGCGGGCGGCTTGGCTATATTCACGATTTCACGCTTGAGTTCGACGAAGGCCAGCCGCCCGAGGCGCTGATCGCCCGCGCCGAGGTGATCGAAAATGCGATCGCCGCCGTGCTTTCGGGACGGTCGGAAAATGACGCCTTCAACCGGCTGATCGTCTCGGCCGGACTCGATCCGCGCGCGGTGGTGCTGTTTCGCGCCTGGTTCCGCTATCTGCGCCAGACCGGCCTGTCCTACGGACTTGCGACCGTCGTCGATGCGCTGCGCCGCGCACCGGGCGTCGCGAAGGGGCTGATCCAGTTGTTCGATGCGCGCCACGACCCCGCCGTCGCCGGCAAGGGCGAAAGCGCCGCCGACGCCGCCAATCGCGCGATCGAGGAGGGCCTGGAGGCCGTCGCGGCTGCCGACGACGACCGTATCCTCCGCCTGATCCGCGGCGTCGTATCGGCGACGCTCAGGACCAACGCCTTCTCGCCCGCCGCGCAGGAAGCGCTGGCCTTCAAGTTCGACAGCGCCCGCGTGCCGGGCCTGCCGGCGCCCGTGCCATGGCGCGAGATTTTCGTTTACAGCCCGCGCGTCGAGGCCATCCATCTGCGCGCCGGCCCTGTCGCGCGCGGCGGCCTGCGCTGGTCCGACCGGCGCGACGATTTCCGCACCGAGATTCTCGGCCTGATGAAGGCGCAGCGCGTAAAGAACGCGGTGATCGTGCCGACGGGCGCCAAGGGCGGCTTCTTCCCGAAGCAGCTTCCCGATCCGTCAAACCGCGACGCATGGATCGCCGAAGGGACCGAATCCTACCGGATCTTCATCCGTGCGCTGCTTTCGGTCACCGATAATATCGTCGGCGGCAAGGTGGTTCACCCCGAAATGGTGGTCGCGCGCGATGGCGACGACCCCTATTTCGTCGTCGCCGCCGACAAGGGCACGGCGACCTTCTCCGACGTCGCGAACGCGATCGCGCTCGAACGCGGCTTCTGGCTTGGCGACGCCTTCGCCTCGGGCGGCAGCCACGGTTACGACCATAAGGCGATGGCGATCACCGCCAAGGGCGCGTGGATCTCCGTCCAGCGCCACTTCGCCGAAATGGGCACTGATGTGCAGACCCAACCGATCGAGGTTGCGGGCTGCGGCGACATGTCCGGCGACGTGTTCGGCAATGGCATGCTGCTGTCGAAGGCGATCAGGCTGGTCGCGGCGTTCGACCATCGCCATATCTTCCTTGATCCCGATCCCGATCCGGCGAAGAGCTGGGACGAACGCAAGCGGCTGTTCGATCTGCCGCGTTCGAGCTGGGCCGATTATGACGCCTCGCTGATCTCAGCGGGCGGCGGCGTATTCCCGCGCAGCGCCAAGAGCATCCCGCTCTCGCCCCGCATTCGCGAACTGCTCGATATCGAGGCCGACGAGCTGGAACCCGCCGAGCTGATCTCGGCGATCCTCAGAAGCCCGGTCGACCTGCTGTGGTTCGGCGGCATCGGCACTTATGTGAAGGCGCGGTCCGAGGCCAATGTCGAGGTCGGCGATCCCGCCAATGACCGGCTGCGCGTCAATGGCGAGGAAATCCGCGCGCGCGCGATCGGCGAAGGCGCCAATCTGGGCGTCACCCAGGCGGGGCGCATCGCGTTCGCCGGTCGGGGCGGCCGCATCAACACCGACTTCATCGACAATTCGGCAGGCGTCGATTGCTCGGACAATGAGGTCAACATCAAGATCGCGCTCAACCGAGAGATGAACGAAGGCCGCCTGCCCTTCGACCAGCGCAATGCGCTGCTCGAGCGGATGACGGACGACGTCTCGGCGATCGTGCTGGAGGATAATCGCCTGCAGACGCTGGCGCTGTCGATCGCCGAGACCGGCGGGGCTGCGGCGTTGCCATCCTATGTCCGCCTGATCGAGACGTTCGAGGCCGAAGGACGGCTCGACCGAGCCGTCGAGGGGCTGGCGGCGAATGACGAGCTGCTCCGCCGCGCGCAGGAAGCGCGCGGACTGACGCGGCCCGAACTGGCCGTGCTGCTCTCCACCGCGAAGCTCGGCCTGCAGGATGCCATCGAACATGGCGAACTGGCAGGCGATCCCTCGCTCAGCCCCGAGCTGCACGCCGCCTTCCCGCCCGAGATGCGCAAGAGTTTCGGCAAGGCGATCGACGAGCATCAACTTCGCCGCGAAATCATCGCGACCAAAGTCGCCAACCGCATCGTCAATCGCATGGGGCTGATCGACCCGTTCGAGCTGGCGGAGGAGGAAGGCGCATCGCTGGCCGACATCGCGACGATGTTCGTCACCGCCGAGCGGCTGTTCGACATCGGCCGGCTGTGGGCGGACATCGATGCCGCCGACATGACCGAGGTGGGTCGCCTGACATTGTTCGAGCTGATCGCGGCCGGGCTGCGCGCGCAGATGGCCGATCTGCTGCGCACCATGCCGGCGGGCAAGCTGCCCGGCGAAATGGTCGACATGCTCGCCCCCGGCATCGGCCGGCTGGGCGCGAAGGTGAGCGAACTGCTCCATGACGAAGGCAAGCGCGCAGCGCAGGCGCTGGCCGAGCGGCTGTCGGCAGCGGGTGCGCCGGAGGATATTGCGGCGCGGATCGCGCGGCTGTTCGACATGGACGGCGCGATCGGGCTGGCGGCGCTCGGCGCGCGCAGCGGCGTCACGGAAACGGTGCTGACCAATGCCTTCACGACGCTGGGCGAGGCGCTGGGCCTCGACTGGGCGCAGACGACGGCGCTCAGGCTGCGGCCGACCGATCCGTGGGAACGCCTGCTGGCCGCCGGGCTGGCGCGCGACTTCCAGCAGATGCGGCTCGATTTCCTCGACCGCATCGGCGGCAAGGATCCGCAAAAGACGGTCGACGACTGGCTGGCTGCGCAGAAGCCGCGCGTCTCCGCCTTCCACGACATCGTCGTTCGGGCGCGGAGCAACTCCGCGCCCAACACGGCGATGCTTGCACAGATTGCGGGTCAGGCGCGCAGCCTGCTTTCGCGCTAGGTTATCAGGGGAAGGTCGGGTTGTTCGGGACCCGGCATTTTCTTCTTTGGCGATAGAGAACGGCGCCGGCCCGCTCCCCCACCCGACCTCCCAGCCAGTATATCCTAGATGGAAGGTCGGGTGGGGGAGC
>QFNN01000008.1 GCA_003240855.1 Sphingomonas sanxanigenens | reverse complement strand
AAGATCCTGGCCATCGAGCGTGACGCTGAGCGCGGCGATGTTGGCGGCCATCAGCTCACCCGGCTGATGTCGATCGAGAAATCGGACATGCGCGGCACGCCATTGTCGAGGAACGCGGTCTGCCGATCGTCGATAGCGTCGATGCGATAATTGCCGAAAACGCGCCCGGTCCCGTCCACCAGCGGCCAGCTCTCGCCCTGCCCCGCCAGCTCGCGTAGCGTGCGCAGCGACGAGAAGCTGCCGGCGACGCCGGGCGCGACCGCGCCCGAGAGCCGGATCGTATCAGCGCCGGGGCCGAGAAATTGCGAAGCGGGGCGCGCGCCGAAGCGGGGCGTTTCGCCGAAACGCCAATCAGTGCGGCGCTCAAGCTCCGCATAAGGCAGGCTGCCGAGCTCGAAAACGAACATGCCGAGCGCCATCAGCATCAGTCGCCGCCGTCGCGATAGGCGGAGCGGCGCGCGGCGGCGCGCTCGCGCTCGATCTTCTCGATCTCCTCGCGCACCTGGCGCGCGATGCTCTTGGCGTCGGCGTCGGCGCCGGCATTGATCGTGATGTTGTAGGTGGCGGCGGCGGGCGCAGCGGCGGCCGTCGATCCGCCTGCACCCGGCGAGGCGGCGGCGGCGATCGCGGGCGCGCCGGTGGCGACGGCGGACGCCATGCGCGCGGCCACGCCGGCGATCCGCCGCACCGGCGCATCCCCGCCCCGATCAATGCCCAGGGCGAGACCGTCGACGATGTGGCCGCCGAAGCCCATGAATACGCGCGAGGGCGAATGGATGCCCAGTACGCCCTTGAACCAGCCCGCCACCTTCTCGCCTATCGACAGGATGGTCGACTTGATCGCGCTCACCTTGTCGGTGATGCCGTTGACCAGGCCCGTCATCAGATCCGCGCCCCATTGGCGGAAGCGGGCGGCCATGCCGGCGAGCCAATTGCCGGCAGCGGTGAAGGCGCCCTTGATCGTGTCCCAATGCTTCCAGATCATGTAGCCCGCGAAGGCGAGCGCGGCGACGATCGCGAGGATGACGGCTACGATCGGGTTGGCGATGAGGAAAGCGCCGGCGGCGAAGATGCCGCGCGCCAGCCCCCATATCCCGCCGAGCAGCTTGGGAATTATGCGCAGCGGCCAGAGCATGAACTTGCCGAAGGCCAGGAATTGCGGGCCGCCGACGGCCAGCGCGAAACGCAGATAGGCGAACGGCCCCAGGATGGCGCCCAGCGCCAGCGCCAGCGCGCCGCCGACCACGACGATCGCGGCGATCGCCGCTGCGACCTTGACCAGCGTACCGAACAGTTCCGGGTTGCGGTCCGCCCAGGCGCCGGCGGCCTCAACGACGGCACTGAGCTTGTCGGCGGCGGCCGACACATAGGGAAGCAGCGTAGCGCCAACGCGATGCCCGAACGCCTGCGCGACTGCGCCGGCCTTCGACATCTTGGCGTTGGCATCGTCCATGCGCTCGGCGAAGTCCTTCTCCACCGTGCCGTTCGCCGCGAGAGCGTCAGCCCTGATCTTCCGGTAAAGATCAATATTCTGGATCAGCGGGCGCAGCGCCTGCTGAACCTGCATGTCGCCGAACAGGAACGACAGCTTGGACAGGTCGCCCTTGGTCGCCTGGTTCGTCAGCTCGGCGATTGCTTCGATCGGCGACTTGCCGTCCTTCGCCGCCTTCTTCATTGCGGCGGGCAGATCGATACCGAACTCCTTGAAATTCTTGATCGCGTCCTCGGTGTTGATCTTCGGCAGCAGGTTCTGAAGGTTGTTCGCCGCCGACGCACTGTCGCCGGCGCCCTTTTTGGTAATCTGCAACGCTGCGCCAAGATCCGCTATCGCAGGCACACCCTTTTGACCCAATGCGGCGGCAGAGGCCGTCAGCTCGGGAAAATACTGCGCCATGTCCTTGACCTCGAACGCGCCGCTCTTGCCGGCCTGCGCCATGACGTCGAGCACCTTGGTGGTTTGTCCCACCGGCACCTTGAGATTGTCGACCGCTGAAAATGCGGCCTTCGACAGATCGAGCACCTCAGCCTTGTAGGCAGTGGCCGCCTTGCCGATCGGCTCGATCATCTTCATCGCCTGCTTCGGATCGAGGCCGAATCCGGCGAGGGCGTCGACGCCCTCCGCGAGCTGCGACGGCAACTGCGCGACCTTGGGGCCAAGCGCATCGAGCGAACGGCCCATCTTCTCGCCGGCGGCGCGAGTGAGATCGGCCTTCTGCGCGATATCAGTCATCGACGACTGGAAATCGCCGGCGCTCTTGGCGCTCGCGATCAGCGGCGCCGACATCGCGATGCCGCCGGCGATCGCACCGGCGCCCTTGCCGCGCAGATCCGCGCCGACGGCCTGTGTCTTCTGCAGCTTCTCGCTCGCCGCCGCATTGCGCGCGAGCTGATCCTCCTGCTGCTTCAGCTTGCGATTGGCATCGAGCAGTTTCAGCCCGAGACGATCCTCGTGGCGGCCGAGATTGACGACGTCGATGCCGGCGGCCTCGAGCTTGCGCGACAGATCCTGGAGCTCGGCGCCCTGCCCTTCGATCCGATCGGACAGCTTGCGCACCTGCCCTTCGGCGCGGCCGAGCGAGGCGGCGAGCTTCGCAGTCGGCCCGGTGGCGGCGGCGATCTGATCCTTGAGCGCGGCGACCTTGGCGCGCGCCTGGTCCAGCGCCGCGCCATCGGTGCGCATGCGCTGCTCGAGCGCCTTGAATGCGCCAATGCGCGCCTGCGCGCGCTGCAGGTTGCCGATCTCGCGGCGCGTGTCGGCGATCGCCGCGCTCGTCTGCTTCGACCCGCCGCGGATCTTCGCCAGCGGGCCGGTGAGCCGATCGAGCGCGGCGAACTTGACGAGGAGGGAAAGGGCGCGGCTATCGGCCATTTGCAGGCTTTCCGTGGAGCAGCTTGCCGCGATCGATCGCGCGGCGGTGCCAGCGCATCAGATTGGCCACCGAAAGGTCGCAGAGGGCGGAAAGCGACATGCCGGGCAGGAACAGCAAGATATCCGCCATCGCGTCCTCTACGTCGTCGGCAAAGCCGCCGCAGCCCTCGATTTCGTCAATAAAAAATCCCCGAGCTCGCTGCAGATCTCCATCATGTCGGCCGGGTCGATGGCCGCGCATTCCAGGTCGGTGAGCACCGGCATGGTGATGCGCGGCAGCAGCTTCAGCAGCTCGTTGACCTCCATCTGGCCCAGCCGGACCATCGAGAGGCCGCGAAACTCGCCAGCGCCGCTGGGTCGGCGCAGGGTAAGAGTGACGATGTCGTCGCTGCCCGCGCGCTGGATCGGCTTCTCGAGCACGACGGTGGCGAACATCTTGAGGCCGGCGCCGGCGGGGTTCTGGTCTTCCATGTCGTGCGCTCCCTACAGGCCCAGAGCCGAGCGGATCTCGGCCATGCGATCGATGCCCCCAACGATGTAGATGCAGTTGAGCATGTCGATCTCCACCTCGACGCGGCTCGCGATGGTCCATTTGAGGTAGGTGAGCGTCGACTGCACCGTCCATTCGGTATCCTCGCCCGCCTTCGCAGTGCCCGGATCGACTTCGGTGTGACGCCCGCGCACGACGAGCTCGGCCGCCGTAACGGCGCCGGCGCCATCCTCCTGATAGGCGCCGTTGAAACGCAGCAGCACGCCATCGGCGCGAAACACGCCGAGCTGGCGAAGCACGCCGACGACGAGCCCGCCATATTTGTGCTCCATGGTGAGCTTCTGCAGGCCGAGATCGATATCGACCTGGCCGAGCATGCCGCCGCCGCGATATTCCTCCGCCTGCATCGTGATCTTGGGCAGCGTCAGTTCGGCGACCACGCCCAGATAGGACGCGCCGTCGCCGTAGAGATTGTAGTTTTTGAGCTTGCTCGGGAGGCTCATGGTCGATTCCTTGGAAGAGTGGCGGGTCTAGCGGGGTGGCGCGCGATCAGACCTGGTCGGCGAATCCGACATAATAGCGGTCGGTGATGCGCTGATTGAGGGTGATGAGCTCGGCGGGCGCGCAGGGCGTGAAATCATAGTCGATCGTCAACTGGCCTGCCGCGAGCGAGACGGCGGTATTAAGCGCCGGATCGAACCAGGCGCTGCCGCCGATGATGCGGCCCTGCGCCTGCAGCAGGCGGAATGAAGCGTTGATCGTCTCCTCGATGTCGCGGATCAGGCCGACCGTCAGCGGCTTGTCGACCGCCCAGATCAGCCCGTCGGCAATCGAATCCTGAAGCGCCTGCGCGGTGCGCACCGCGCTCTCGAATGCGAAGAGCGGCTCGTCCGACGTGGTGCGGTTGCCCCAGAAGCGATAGCCGTTCATGTGGACGAGCGTGGTCACCGGCGCTGCGTTGAGCAGCCCGGCGGCATTGCTCGAGGAGCGGATGTCGAAATCGATATCGGCGGTCAGGCCGGTGACGCCGGCGAGCGCATAATTGCTCAGCGTCTTGTGCCAGCCCACCTGCTGATCGATCGCGGCGCGCGCGCCGAGCGCGATCGCAACGGCCTTGCCCGGCCAGCCCGTGAAATCGGGATAGATGAGCATATGCTCGCGCGCGCTGAACTCGCCGCGATAGGTGACGGCCTCCGCCACCGTGTCGGCGCCCCAGCAACTGGTGTAGGCGAAGCCGCGCAGCTTCTTCGCCACGATCTCGAGCGCCACCGCGACTTCCTGCGTATCGAGCCCGGGCGCGCCCAGGATACGGGGCCGCACTCCGGTCTGGGCTTCGGCCGCGAGCAGCGCCTGCATGCCGGTGTAGCCGGCGCCGGTGAAGTCACCGACGACATTGGCGGTCGTCGCCTCCTCGGCCGTCACGTCCTCGTCGGCGACGCCGGGGGCGACGCGCACGACGACGATGATCGGGCTGCACTGGTTGGAGATTTCGGTCAGCGCCCGGGCGAGCGTGCCTTGCGCGCCCGCCTTGGCGATCGCGCCGCGTACGTCGGTGACCAGCACCGGCTTGTCGAGCGGGAAGGTCGCCGCGTCGGCATCGCTGGCGGTCGCGACCAGGCCAATGACGGCGGTCGCAACGAGCGTGATGGATCGCGCGCCGGTGACGGGCTCGAGGATCTTGATGCCATGTTCGATCGGCATTGGGGTCGGCTCCTGGACTAGACGGGTTGGGCGATGGCGCTGGCGAAGCGCAGCGGCACGGTGAGACGGGTGAGGCTGTTGGCGGCCGGGCGATCGGTGCGCTCGCCCTCAAGATCGACGTTGACGGCGCCGGGCGCGTCACCGGCGACGATCGTCACGCGCGTCAGTCGCAGCCGCGGTTCCCAGCGCTGCAGGGCGACGGCCGTCGCTGCGTAGAGCAGCAGGCGCGTCGCGGCGTTGAACGGCGCGTCGATCAGCTCGAAGAAGAGCGAGCCATAATCACGCCGCATGGCGCGCGTGCCGATCGGCGTCTTGAGGATGTCGGCGATAGACTGCGCGAGATGATCGGTATCGGCGATCGCCGCGCCGGTTTCGGCGTTCATGCCGATCATGACGGCTCACCCGTCTGGCCGCCGCCGGGCTGGACGCCGGCGTGCCTGTGATGCTGCAAGCTGACGCCGCCGGCGACGGCATCGCCATCGATCGTCGCGTCGCCGGTGAGCGAGAGATCGCCGTCGATCGACACATTGCCCCTGATCGCGACGGCCGCGTCGCCGACGTCGATCGATACGCCGCCCCTCGCGACGATCGTCACGGTGGCGCCGGCGGGCAACAGCGCCTCGAGCGCGTGGGCTTCGGGGTCGTAAGCGAGGACGGCTCCGTCGCTGAAGCTGACCAGCTCCCGCAGGCTATCGCCGGGGGGCGGGAATGCGTCCTGGCCAAGACCGCGCAGCGCGACGGCGCCGGCGATCTCGCCGCCCTGGCACAGCAGGACCACCTGCTCGCCAACGCTGGGCGGCGACCAGCTCCGCGTCGCGCCGGCGCGATTTTCGATCCAGCGAATGGCGGACGTCTGCAGATCGCCGGTATCGACGACGATGCGCGCAGCCGACAGGTCGACTTCGGCGACGGTGCCGAGCCGGATCGCGGCGCCGAGTTCTTCGGCGATATCGTCGTCGTCGATGCGCATGGGGCGGCATCGTGGCCGAAGCGACGCACCCGCGCGCGGCGCGCCTGTTGTATTGCAGGGACTTACAACAGCGCCAGCGGCCCGACCCAAAATGGGACCGGTTCATTTCGGATGCGTTTTCGCACTGGACCCGGAGGCAGTGGAGAAATTATCCCCGGATTAACCAAAGGGGGAAAGTGGCTATGAGAATCGCTTCGCGCGTCATCGGACTATTGTCGCTAGCCATCGCGACGCCGTCGACAGCAGCAGACCAATATCGGCATATCGTCGAGTTTGTGGATGGCATATTCACACCGTCGTCCAATCAGAGCACATTCTCCTGGTCGCAAAGCTGGAACAGCGTCCATGATAGCGGAAATTATCTGGTGTCGATTTCGCTTTCGCACTCCGCCACCATTAACGCGCAGCTCTACTGGAGAACGGCGATCCCCCTGATGTATGGGTGGGACGATCAGAACAACTTCAACACGCTGTTTTACGGCGTAGGCGAAGAATATGTGTTCCCGCAGATCACGGTGCCCGGGCGATATCTGAACGCATATGGAGAGGTTTATAACGTGCGGGCGCCGATCCTTTTCGTCTCGTTCGACGAGAATATGCGGGGAATGCCCGTTCAATATCGCATTTCGATCATCGGCGATGTCCGCGTCCCCGAACCCGCGACCTGGGCAATGCTCATCGCGGGATTTGGCTTGTCGGGTGCGGCGCTCCGCCGCCGGCGTTATGCCGGGTCGACCGTCAAGCTCATCGCGACGTCGAGCTGCTGACCAAGCGCGTCGGTGACTCGTTCGGTCCAGGTAAACGTGACGCTGGTCGGGGCTTCGGCGATTACGCCGTAATTACCGGCCAGCGGCTTGGACATAGCGAGCATCTGCGCCCAGAAGTTAGCTGGATCCGCATTGGCCGAGATGTCGATCGGCGGTGAATAGATCGGAACGCCCAACTGATCGCCGAAGCCGCCCGACGGTCCGGCCAGCAGCGCCGATGGCTCAAGCGCCGGAAAATTGTTAGTCCCACGGAAATCGACGGTGAGGTTATCGCCTTGGTCAAAGGCGAAACCAACGTTGATCGCCGGCGTGGCGCTGCCGAACACCGCCGGCCCCATGATGGTGCCGCTGGCGTAGCCTTCGGTTTCAAGCGATCCGACGATCTGCGGGTTCTGGTTGAAGGCCGACGTTCCCTCCGAACCCGACGCGACGATCCCGGGGCCGCCCATCGTGCAGCGGATAAGCGCGCCATAGTCGGTCCCGCTCAATGCAAGCCCATAGGATGAGCAGCTAAACGAAGCGCAGTTGACGGCGACGACGGTCGCGGGGTTACCGGCCGCTGCCATGTGACTGTTGATAAAGAATTGCCGGATCGTCAGATTTGCCGACGTGGTCGTGCCGCGCACCATGCCGCCGGCATGATTTTTCAGGCCGCGCGCATAGACCAACAGCTTTCGCCCGCGCTGGACGTAATCAGCGACGTAACTCCATACGGCCGTCCCATCGACGATGTTCGATCCGGTGCCGCTGGGGCCCATACCAGACGCAGCCGTTCGCCCCGGCGTGACGAGCTGATAGATTTTGTCGTTATTGGGATTGAGCGCACGCCCTCCGACATTCAAATAGAGGCCGGGGGCTGCGGTGTCGCTATCGGCTGCCCAGGCCACGCGCACGACGAAGTCACGATACTGGATGACATCGGGGTGTGGCTGATCTCCATCTGCAAACAGGTTGCCGATATCGGGGCAGGCGCGGACGCCGCTTTGGTCAGCGAGAAAACGACAATGGTCGTCGATGAAGATGCCGCGCGGCGCATTGATGTCAAAAGCCGTGTTAGGCGCGAACGCGTCATCAGTCGCCTCCGTCACATCCTCATTGCGCGTGACGACATAGAAGCTATTGGAAAACGCCGCATATTGGGCGACGCCGCGAACGCGGTTGCCCTCCAGAATGAGCTGTTCGACATTGGCGCATACCATGAAGCTGGGCATCGATGCGCCTTGCACAGCCATATTGTAGCCGGGCGCAAATCCACGCCCGATCCGACAGCCGCTGATCTTGAGGATGGCGTAATTGCCCGCAACAGCGCCGCCGGTCATCTGGAAAATGTTGGCTTTGGCAAGCTGCCCCGGAATGCAGAGGTTGCGCCAGTGGACGCGAACCATTGTGCCGGTGTTGCCGCCGCCAAGCCATTCAAGCAGCGGATCATGGCCCGCCGCCGGCTCGACGAGCAGGCCGCCAGCGCCCATGTTGATCGCGGGGATCTGTAAGTTCGACGCCCAGCCTGCGCCGGCGATCGCGATCCGGTACCAGCTCGCGCCGTCCCTGCCTGCCGCAATCATATTCCATGCGGTGAGGAAGCCATCCTCATTGTCGACGGTATAGCTACCCGCGAACGGCTGACCCTGATAGCCCGGCCACTCATTGGCGGCCGCATCTAGCACGGGTTCAATCTTCGCCCATGATTTGCTGTCGAGCAATCGATCATGGCGATTGGTTTCAGAATCGCGCGCCGGCAGCGGCGTGAAGCTTGGCAGAATGGCGCCGCTGCTCTTGACCAGCCAAGTCGTGAAGGTCGGCCCGTTGGCCGCGGTCGCGTCGGTCTGGATGACGCCCAGCGTCGCGCCGCTGGCGCTCGAAGGCTGGCGACCAGCGCCGACCTTGGTACGAATCTCGAAACTCGCATCCCGCGCGACGATCTCGTAATACTCGGCGGCCGTGCCCGTCAGCGCATAGGCGTTGGCTCCCGCGCTCGCGGTGAACTTGGCAACCGTCACGCCTTCGGGGTTGTTTGTATAGAGCGCGGTCAGCGGCTTGCCGGACCGATCGAGCACATTGAGCGGCCCCAGCGTCGCGCCGACAAGATCGAGAGCGAAGTGGCGGATGATCGCGGGACCGGCGGTATGCTTTGTCAGCGTGACATAGCCCTGCGTCAGCGCGAAGTTCGCCGACCAGGCATTGCTTCCGGGCCAGTTTGCCGCCGTTCGACCTGCGCCCGTCGCATCAGTGAAGACGTCACTCGGCGTCGCGACGTTGATCACGAGGACGGCTGTCTTGACGAAAGTCCAGGACACGCTGTTGTCGGCTACGGCGCCGCTAGTATGGACCGGCGGCGACGACGCACCAGTCGTACCGCCGGCCGCGGTGCGATAAAGATTGCTTCCATAGATGGTATAGCGGTTGGCAGGCACGGCCGCCCCCGCTGCATAGTCGAACATGTTGCCGGCGTCGCCGGGCAGGTTCACGCCATCGCCAAATTCACCATCCCAGACCATTAGGCGTCCCGCCTGGACGCCCCAATAGTCGCCCAGCGCAACCCGGGCGCGATAGGTGCCGTTCCCTTCGAGCAGGTCGAAGCGGGGCTTGGTGTTCCAGGTGTTGAGCGAATGGCGGCCCGCTATGCGCGGGTCAAAGGATGCATTGTCGTCAGACGGCGCGGCGCCCTGGTTGCCAAAGGTCAATCCGCCGCGCGTCGTCGGATAGGTCGTGCCATTGACCAGGGCCGCCGTTCCTGCCGGATCGGTTACGAATGCGAGCGTCGAGCGAAAATTGAGGCCGATGGTCGACATGCGCGGATTCCGTCAGACGAGGGCTGCCGGGCCGGCGAAAGTCGCGACGCGGCCGGTGAAGGTACGGCCCAGCCACGACGGCCGGGCGCCGTCGATAACGACGGAGGTGAACGGCGGCGTGCCGCCCGAGAAGATCAGCTCGGCCGAATAGTTCTGACCCGCGACAGCGTGGGGCAGCGGCAAGCCGCTGACAGACATCGGCGTCGGCGTTGGGGTTGGCGTTGGCGTCGGCGTCGGTGCGGGCGACGCCGGCACGCCCGCATATCCGGCCGCCGCCGCGATCGCGATCAGCGATGCGCCGCCCCAGCGCATCAACGCGCGACCGTCGCCAGCACCAGCGCGCGCTGGGCGCCTTGCGCCACCGGCGCGGCAGACGTGCCGCTGCGAATTTTCAGGTAGCGGGCACCGAGAAAAAAGACCGGATCGACGAGGACGGCCCGCGTCGCATTGGTGGCTAGTATGAGCGACGGGATTGTCACCTCATTTCCGGCCTTATCGTAGAGATCGACGAAGTTGATGCCGTCGGTGCTGACAAGGAAGGAAACGGCGGCGGCCGACCAGCCATTGAAATGGATGCGATGCAGGCGCTTGTCGTCGAGATCGATCGCCGCCGTCAGCGACTGGCCGTTGAGAATCTGCGCATTGGTGACGCCGGGCGGCGCGGATTCGACCGAGATGCCGAGGCCCTGGGCGAGCCGCGTGATCAGAGCCTGGAAGGTTGCGGTGGACATCGAGCGCCTTTCGCTGGGCGGGTGCAAGAGGGCTGCAATGTGCAGCGCCATCGCGAGGATGGCGCGGCCCCGCTGTTGTAAGACGGGTCGTTACAACAGCGATCAGGATCCGATCGACGCGCGGCAGTGGCCGGCGCCGAAAAGTCGATCGATGTAGATCTCGGCAACGAGCGCCCATGGCTTTCCAGCGACCGCGCGGCGGCCGACGGCGCTGCTGATCGTCTCGTCGGCGCTGGGCGGCGCGCCGCCGACGATCAGATATTTGGGCGCGGCGGCGACGACATGGGCGAGCTGATCGAGCGCGATCAGCGCCTGCAGCGTCACGCGCTGCAGGCGGCGGCCGAAGCCCCCTCCCCCATGCCCACGCGGTCGCGGATCGAGCTCGCCCATGCGGTCAGCGGCGGACGATGCCGGCGACCTGGTTGAGCGCGGTCACGAGGTAAGGGACATGCGCGCCTTCGGCGAGGAAGGCCGGCGCGATCGCGGTCAGCCGTTCGGTCACCTCGGCATAGGCCGGCGATTCGACGATCTGGCGCAGCGCCTCATGGCGCACTTCGCGCGCAGCACGTTCCTGTTCGTCGGCCTCGGCCTTCGCGGCGGCGGTCTTCGCGTCCGCCCTGGCAATGAGCGCGCGGGCGGCGGCGAGATCTTCTTCGGTTGGTTCGGTGCTCATCGTCTTCTCCTTCAGTCGCTAGATCAGTCGGTCAGTCAGTCGGCGGCGGCGGCGCGCCGGCGAGGATCTCGGCCGCGCGGGTCGCGGTGATGAGGCCGGCGGGAACAAGCGCGTTGATCGAGGCGACCAGAACCGGATCCGACAGCGCGACGCCATCGGTGAAGCCGGCGAGCAGATCGAGGAAATCGGCGATCTGATCCTCAGTCGCCGCTGCGGCGCGGATCGCGGCGCGCTCGTCATAGGTGAGCAGCAGCTTGAAGCGGCCGACCGAGATGAGCGGCGCATCGGCGACGATATCGACGAAGCCGCCGGTTGCTTCGTCCCAGCGGCAAGTGTCGGGAAAGCCGAGAGCGACCACGACGACATATTCGCCGGCGGCGGGCGCGGGCTCCTCCTCGAGCGGGCCGGACAACCAGGCGTTGTCGGACGTGCGGATCAGCGCCCAGCTCATTGCGGGCGGATGAAACTGTTGGCATTGGTCACGGTGATCGCTCCGGCGCCGGTTTTGGTGACGACGACGCGCAGGTCGTAGACCTGCTTGACGCCGCTGCTGTTGGTGTAGGTTCCCGAAAAATCGAGGTTGGCCGGCTCGCCCGCCGCGAACGGCGCGGACTGCGAGCCATTGGCAATGGCGTTCCAGCTACCGCTGCCCGAAGGCGCGATCTGGATCTGCATCTGGATCTGGCCGTTGCCGCTCGGCGTGGGCGTGCCCAGCACGCCGGCGACGGTGAGCGTCTGCCCGTTATCCAGACTGATCTGGTTCTGATATTGCGCGGTGATCGTCGGCGTGCCGCCGAAGGACATTGCCGGATAGGCCGGGCTGGGGCTGGTACCCGGATCGCCCTTGTCGCCCTTGTCGCCCTTCGAGCCCGGCGCACCGTCGGCGCCCTTCATCAGCGACCAAAAGTAGTCGGCCGGGTTGGTGCTTTCGGTCGCGGTCGACTTGTTGGCGGCGATGCCGAGATAGGTCTGGCCAGTCCAGGCGCCCGTCGTGAAGCCGGTCGATCCGCTCGCGTCATTGGCGTAGGCGAACCAGGTATAAGTCGTCTGTCCGTTGGCGCCCGGTGTTCCGGGCACGCCGTCATAGCCCCGGATCCGCGACCAGACGTAATCGGCCGGGTTGGTGCTCTCGGTCGCCGACAGGTTGTTGTTCGAGATGCCGATATAGGACTGGCTGGTCCAGGCGCCGGTCGTGAAATTGGCGTAGCCATCGTCGCAATATGCGGTCCAGGTGTAGAGCGCATTGCCCTGCGGCCCGGGGCCGCCAGTGGCGCCGGTCGAGCCCTGCGGCCCCGCCGGCCCCTGAAAGCGCGACCATTCATAGTCGGCGGGATTGGCGCTCTCGACCGACGTCGTCTTGTTGAAGGCGAGCCCGATATAGGTCTGGTTGGTCCAGGCGCCCGTCGTGAAGCCGGTCGATCCGGTCGGATCATTGGCGAAGGCGACCCAGGTGAAGCGGGGCGTGCCGTCCGCGCCGGGCGCGCCGGCGACGCCGGCGTCGCCCTGGATCCGCGACCAGGCATAATCGGCGGCGCTGCTGCTGGGCGTCCCCGTCGACTTGTTCGTGGCGATACCGATGAAGGTCTGGTTGGTCCAGGCGCCCGTCGTGAAGCCCGATAGGCCGCTCGCGTCATTGGCGTAGGCGATCCAGGTGTAGAGCGACGAGCCGAGCCCGGGCGCGCCGGTCGACCCGACATCGCCCTGATCGCCCTTGTCGCCCTTCAACCCCTTGAGCGTCGCCAGAAACTCGACGACGCTTTTACCGGCATTGCCCGGCTGCTGGAGCCAACTGCCATAGGCTGAAGCGCCGGCGTCGAGCTCGGCCGCGATCGGCGCGCGCGCGGCCGCCGTGACCTGCGCCATGCGCACGCCCCTGGTCGCGCCATCCTGAATGACGGGCAGGCCTTCGACCCCGGTCAGCGGGCCGGCGGGGCGATCGTCGAGAAGCCGGCTGATCTTCATGCAGCCCGCCCCCAATGGGCATCGTCGGCGATCTGCAGCGCATCGAGCGCGGCGGCGTCCATGAGGGCGATCGCCGCCTCGAGTGCGTCGGAGCAATCGCGCAGCGCGTCGATGCGGTGACGGCGATCGAGCGCGGCGTCGACGTCGCGCGCCGCGCCGGTCAATGCCTCAAGCGCGATCGCCGCATTATCGTTGGCCTGACGCCAGAGCGGCGCGATCGCGAGGATGCGGCGCTGCGCCTCGCGCCTGGCGGACGTGATCGCCGTCATGCGCCGGTGAGCGATGGTCGCGGGCGCGCGCGCGATGCGAGGCCGCCCGCCTTTCCCTGCGACAATCGCTGCGCCCCCGGCCTGGGCGGCGATCAATTCTGCATGACGCGCCGACGTGACGGGGACCGCATCCGAAGGAATCGCCGCGCCGTGAACGGCCTCGTCAAAAAAGCCGCCGGCGCTGGCGCTGAAATAGAGGCGCGCGACGCTGCTCATCGCCCCACCGCCATGATCCAGAAATTCTGGGCCGCGTCTGACGGATTGAAAACGGTGACGGAGCTGGCGTTCCAGCTACTCGCGAAGGCGTCGTTATCCTGCGAGGCATAGTCAGTGCGACCGGCGTTGACGACCGCGAGGCGGCAATAGTGCGGGAAAGTCGTCGGCAGCGTGACGACGATGGTCGTATTCGCGCTGATCGCGCCATCGACGAACATGATCCACCAACTGGTGCCGGGAATCTGGAAATAGTCAGTCGCGCCATCCGCGCCGGGAAAGGACCAGAGCGCCCTGGGCGTGAGCGCCACATCCTCGTTGACGCCGGCGATCGCGTCGGCCGCGCTGGCGCGGTTGACGGTGATGATCCGATCGGCGAGCAGATCGCCGCCGCCCATGGCGAGGCCGCCGCCGACGATCTCACGATCGAGCAGCACCGCGCGGAGCGCCGCCGGCGTGACGGCGCGATCGTCGAGCAGGCCCGAAATGGCTTCGGCGCCGCTCGCCCTGGGCACGGTGATGGTGCGATCGACGCTGAGATCGCCGCCGCCGGTCGCCAGCCCCGCCGTATTGACGTGACGCCCCCACAGATCGCCGATCACGCCGCCGACGACGGCGACGAGGCGCTGGGCCAGCTTCTTCGGCGTGACGATGCGCTCGTCATCGGCGCCGGCATCAGTCTCGGCCTGGGTGGCGATCTCCGCCACGCCGCGCATCGTCTCGGTCGCCGGCGGATAGATGAAGCTGGTATCGCCGAACTCGATATGCGCCGCTTCGCCGGCGGCGAACTTGACGTCGACCGCGATGAGCAGGGTCGAAACGTCCGCCTTCTCGAAGATCGGATCGTCCTGGCCATAGACCGCGAACAGCGTGCCGTCCGACAGATAGAGACCGAAGCCGCGCACGGTATATTCGGCGTCGGTCGAATCCTGCGCCGTCATGTGGACGACATCGTCGCCGATCGCCACGCCCGAGACGGCGGCGAGCCGCCCGAATTCGGCGGGGAGCGCGACGATCGTCGGCGCCGGGAAGAAGGCCGCGGCGGTCAGGCCGACCTGGGCGATGGTGACCGCCGTGGCCGTCGCGATCGCGGCGGCAAGCGCGGCGCGACCGGCGTTGGTGATCTTGAGCGGAAGGCCGTCCGACATCAGCCGACCTCCTCGAGCGGGACGTTCGCCTCGTCGGTGATCGGCTCGCCATCTTCGGTGAGTAGATAGATGTCGGGTTCGTCATCGTCGGCGACGAAGCCGTGGCGCACGAAAGCGAGCAATTGCGCGCCGCCATAGATCAACTGCTCGGCCGAGGCCTGGAGCGACTGGACCAGGATGAAGTGCGATCGGGCGGGCTTCACGCGGCTGACGTCGCGCACGATCGCCCGCGCGAAGGCCGCCGTGGCGCGATCGCCGCCGCCGGCGCCGATCGGCAAGATCACGCTGAAGGTATGGGCCGGGCCCGGCGGAACGGTTTCCCACCATTCGGTGAGCTCGAGCAGCTCGTCGAACCGCGCGAGCAGGTCCGCAACCGTGCCGCGCGTGCCCTTGCGACGCTGGACGGCGATCGCCACCGCGACTTCCTGACGCTTGCGCGCCTCGCTCCAATCGGGATCCCAGATGTCAGTGGACAGCGCCCAGGCCAGCCACGGCAGCAGTTCGATCGGGCAGGTCGCCGGGTTCCACAGCGCGCCGAGATCGGCCGCGACATCGCCGACGCGCGCCGACGCGCGATCGACCGCGCGCTCAAGGTCGCTCGACCCGGGCGGGAGCAGCGAAGGGCGATCAGTCGGCATAGCCACCATGGGCAATAGTGACGCCGGTGCACCAGGCCGCCTGGGTGCGATCGATATTGAGCGTCGCGGCGGGCGCTGCGAGCTCGACGCGCTGGACGCCGGGGACGGTCAGGGCGGCGAGCAGGCCCGACATCGTGATGTCGCGGCCCAGGCGGCGGCTGTCGGCAAGATAGCCATCGAGCTGCGCCCGCGCGGCGGCGAGCACGACGGACGTGTCGGGGCCGGCGAAAGTCCAGATGGTGGCGTTGACCGCGAAACCGATGATCTCGGCCGACTGGACCGTGACGAAATCAGTGAGCGGCCGCACTTCGCGGCCGTTGACCACGGCCTCGACCGCCGCGATCAGATCCGGCGGGGCCGCGCCGTCGCCTTCGCGCGAGAGGACCGATACGATCACATAGCCGGGCGTGGGGCTGACGGCGCTGGCGTCGAGGACGCGGCCGTCGGCCGAGAGGGCGTGGAAGCGATAGGCGCCTTCGGGACCGGCGACCGAGAAACTTTCGGGCGCGAGCACGATGCGGGCGCGCAGCGCATCGTCACCCTCATAAGTCGGATCGACGCCATTGCCGGGGTCGCCGGCATCGATGACGAGGCGCTGGACGCCGACGAGGGCGGCAAGTTGATCGAGGTTCGAGCCGGTGGCGAAGGCCGTCATCACCTGGCGCGCGCGATCGTTAAACTGCTGGCGGATCGTCATCTCGCGATAGGCGAAGACCTCGATCAGCTTGACGACGGGTTCGGATTCGAGCGTGGCGTCGAAGGCCGGCCAGCGCGCCTGCAGATCCGTGATCAGCGCCGTGCGAATCGCCTCATAGTCGATCTGCTCGACGACTGCCGGGGCGGGCAAGCGCGAAAGATCGACCGCGGTCGAAGCGAGCGAACTGTCTGACATGCGCGCCATGTCGCCGCCGGCGCCGGCGCGCGGCTATGGGAGGCTGTTGTATCGCAGTCACTTACAACAGGGCTGGGCAGCGGTGACGAAAGCGGGAGTCGACGGTCCGGTCGCCACCCGCTCCCAGACCACCGCCCCGCTACCAACTGCAGCTTGTATTCGTGTGAATATCGACCGAGCCAATGGCGACGCCCGGAAGTTTCGCCGTGAAACATCCGAGGAATGCAGTTTTAAATCCTTCAACCGCTGCAGCAGGATTCGCAGTTATAGCCCCAATTCCTCCGGCTGCCGCTACCGACGCAAGCGCGCAATCCTTGATCACCTGCTTGACGGCGTCCGCTATGTCTGTCGTTTCGATATCTGCAAATGCAGTTAAACGCTGCTCTGCTGTCCGAATAACGGGCTGCGATATGCCCGGAATACTCGTCTTTACCCAATCTACCTTTGTGCAGGGTGGTAGATTCATCCACCCCAATTCAACGGACAAGCGAGGCATAGTCGCAACTCCTTCCATTTTGGATTAAATGGACGCAACGCGACTCCAATTTATAACAAAATAATTCAATTGTACTTATAAGTCTACAATCATAACAGATGATCGGCGACCTGATCGAGCACGTGAAGCCGATCGAAGGCGCTGAACCCCAGCGGCACGCGGGCGGGATATTTGACCTCCGGCGAGTTGGGGTTGCGCGTCACCGTGTCGCGCAGGCCCAACTGGTGGACGCGCATGATGCGCGCCATCGCCCCGACGAAACCGACGCGCGCTTCGCCGCTGCTCACCTCGCGGCGAAGGAAGCGCGCCTTGCCGGCGCTGCGAAACATCTTCTGCGCCTTCGCCTTGCGCTTCACAGCCCCGGCGCGATCGCGCAGCCGGGTGGGACGGGCCTTTTTGCGCGGGACGAAGGGCTGGCCGTCCGGGTCGACGTTCGCCGCGATGCGCTCGGCATTGGCCTTGCGCAGATCGATCGCGATGCGCGCGGCGAGCTTGCGGCGCGCCGCCGGCTCGAGGCGCGACGCGAAGTCCGCCAGCGCGGCGTCGAGCGCGCCGACATCACCCGCAGCGTCGCCGAAGACGGCCATCAGCCGCCTCCCAGGATCGGCGCGCCGCCCAGCAGCAGCGCGCCCAGCGTCGTGCCTGCGGGAACGCCCTCGATCGCATCGACCAACTGCGGATAGTCGGCATGGGTCGCCTCGCCGCCGGCGGCGAACTGGACGGCTTCGTCGAGCTCGAGCTGGATCGACAGGTCGATCGTCTCGGCATCGATGATGTCGGCATCGAAGGCGATCGCCTCGTTGCCGTTCTGGTGGTTCTGAAGCAGATCGACCTGGTTGACCGCAATCCAGTCCACGATGACGGCCATCACATCGTCGGGGTCGCCGCGAAAATCCATGACCAGCATGTTGAGGCGGTAGCGCCACTCGAAACCGCGCGCCGGCGCGCCGCGCGCCGCGATGCGGCCGCGATCGATATAGACGGCGAGCTTGTCAGGATCGGTCTCGAGATCGGGGAAGCGCGCGACGATCGCGGCGCGCAGGCTGTCGGGCTTCTTCACCGGCCCGCCCCCGCGCAACTGCCCGGGGCGACCCAGTTGATCAGCCGATCGAGCTGACCGGCGCTGGCGGCGAAGGCGCGCGCCAGGCGCTCGGCCGCAGCCCGCGCGGCGGGCGGGATAGTGGCCTGTTCATCAACGGGAAATCCTACGGGCCGCGATGCGCAGCGCAGCAGCTCCGCCGGCGGCGTCTCCCTGATCGCGATGGCCGCCGGCGGCGCCGGCGCCTCAGCGCCGGGCCGGCTGCAGCCCGCCAACGTCATTGAGAGCGCGAAACCAGTCAGCGCCCACGCGATCATCCGAACCGACTGCCGCATTCGCCTTCTCCATATTGGCCGAGGCCTGCTCGGCGCGATCGGCCGATGCGCGCGCGGCGGCGGCATCGGCGCTGGACTTGCGCCCGATCGATTCAACCGCATCGGACAGCACGCGCACGCTGGCCCGATCGACATCATGCTCGCGCTTCACGAGCGCGCGCACGCGCGCGAGGCAGGCCCTGCCATCGTCGTCGCCGAACCCGGCGCCGGCGGCGTCGCAGACGTGCGCGGCGAAGGCCTGCAGCTCGTCCCGATCATGGCGGATGGTCGCGAAGGCGATCCAGAGCCCCGCCGCCGCGAGGGCGAGGAGCAGCAGCGTGATATGGCTGCGCGCGCCGCCGATCCAAGCCAGCGCGGCCTTGACGAGCGCGATCATGCCAGCCCCGTCAGCATCATATCGGCGAGGCGATCGGCGCGACCGCCCACCTGCCCCGCCCATTGGGACGCGAGCATGCCGTCGTGCGCGCGCCGCCAGTCATGGTCGCGAACCGCCTTCAGCGTGTTGACGAAGCCGAGCAGGCGCGCGACGCCCAGATTGAAGCACATGTTGAGCAGGACGCGCTGGCGGACGTCATCGACCGTGCGCCACCAGGCCAGACGCCGATCAAGATCGCGTTCGCACCCGTCGATATCGTTGCCGAGCAGCGCGCGCGACTGCACGCGCGTGATGCCGTCGCGCCGCGCGCTGGCGACGGTGACGCCCAGCGCCTTCGTCTCGGCGGCCGAGATGCCGACATCGTCGAGGTTGCGGCCGACGCCGATCGTCCACTTGCCGACCGTGTCGCGATAGGCGCGCAGCCGTTCGCCCTCATCGCGGACGAGCTCGCGCTCGAGCAGCGGGCGGCTGTAGGGAATGACGACGTTCATTCGCCGCCCTTTCGCCGCAGAATCCAGTCGGTGAGGGCGCGGGGAAAGTGGCCGAGCGCATCGCCGGCGCCGGCGATGAACTTGGGCGTCGCCTGAAAGGCGATCATCGCGATGACGAAGCCGACGCCCTGCGCCACGAAGGCGCCGAAGCTGAACCAGTCGGCCGCCGCCGCCGTGACATAATAGGACACGCTGATGCCGACGAGCCACTGAACGAGGCGATCGCGCAGCGACAGGCCGCGCTGATAGGCCTGCGCGACGGCCGAGCCGATCGCGGCGGGGCCGAGCGCCGCCATCATGTTCCTGGCCGCATCCAGCGCGTCGGAAAGGAAGCCGTCGCTCATCTTCAATCCCACAGTTTGACTAGATCGAGCTCGGCCGACGCCGGCGCCGGATCGGGAATGAGCACCGCGCGGCCTTCCGGCAGGAGCGGCCCCAGTTCGGCGAGGCCTGGATTTGCATCGAGCACCTGTTCGACCGCCGGCGAGCCGACGCCGAGCGTGCGCCAGACCAGCGCGTCGAGCGGCTCCTTCGCCTGGGCGGTGACGATCATCGACGCCATCAGATGAGCTCCACGGCGGTGCGCGTGACGTCGAGCATGTCGCGGATCGCGTGGAGGGCGTTGCGGCGATGATCGCCGCTGGTCAGCGCATCCTCCTCGATGCGATCCTTGCCCGCGCCGGTGGCGCTGATGTCGTGGTGCGTCTCGACCAGGTCGGCGCCGGCGAAGCTGGCGATGGCGCGCTGCCAGAGCAGCAGCAGCACAGACTTGCCGTCGATCGCATCGGCGGGAATGTCGGCCAGGCTCGCATAGCCCTGGCCGATGCGCGCCGCTTTCCACTGGCGCATCTCGCGCGTGGCCGAGATCATGGCGGCGACGATCGCGTTTCGCAGGCGATCGTCGGTCGCGACGGTGGGCAGGCGGATCGTCTCGCGAATGGCTGCAATACTGACGCCCGGCCAGAAGCCGTCGCCGGCGACGATATCGCCGGCGCCGATCTGGGCGGGAGGGGGCGTTGCCTGAAAGCCTGCCATGGTATCGTTCCGCCGGATGCGGTTTACGGGGGGTGGGGAAAGGGTTGACGGACAGTCGGGCGAACGCCCCCTGCCCTCACCCATTCCGCCCCCCGAGCGCCGCGGGGCGAGCTCGATCGATCAGCCGCGCGCGCGGTAGCTGCGCGGGTGACCGGGGATGAGATGATCATGGGCGCGGGCATGGCGGAACAACGCGAAGGCGCTGATCGGCATGCACCAGAAGAGCGTGACGGCCGCGACGATGATCCAGGACAGGACAGTGCTAAGCATCGGAACCTCCTTGGTTGGCGTCAGAGTGGGGCTCGGGCGGCGGGATGAGCTTCGCCGCCTCGCGCTCGAGGCGTTCGATCTGCTTCTTGACGCCGCTGCCTTGGTCGAGCTGAAGCGCACGCTTCAGCCGCGTGACGC
The DNA here is from genome assembly GCA_003240855.1 of Sphingomonas sanxanigenens. GTDB lineage: Bacteria > Pseudomonadota > Alphaproteobacteria > Sphingomonadales > Sphingomonadaceae > Sphingomonas_L > Sphingomonas_L sanxanigenens_A. Next base: position 30,452 of record QFNN01000008.1, on the reverse strand, counting down.
CTGCCTCGATACCCGCGCGCCTGGCGCCGGCGGGGCCGTCATCGCCGGGCGCGATCGCTTCGGCGCGGCGCGCCAGTTGAAGGCCGACGGCCTTGTTGAGCTTGGCGCGGATCTGATCGTGCATGTCCTCGTCTTCGGTCAGGGCCTCGACCTGCAGGAGGATATCGAGATCGAAGTCGTGGCCGCCGCCGAGCCGCTTCAGCGCCTCGTCGGCAATCTCTTCGACCACCATGGCAGCGAGCGTGCGGGTGAAGCGCTGGGGAAGCTCGAGGTTCCAGCGCAGCGCGTAGGCGACGAGCGGCAAGGCGCCGTAATAGTCGCCGACGTCGATGCGCCAGATCATCACATGGACGAGAACATCGTCCTGGACGCCCTTGCCCGATTGCTCAGCCGCCGCGAGGACGCCGCCGACCCATTCGGCATATTCGGGCAGCAAGTCGCGCTTCAATGCGATCTTGGCCTCGAGCGACTGGATCTCGCCGAGGCGGCGGAGGTCGACGCCCAGGCGCGCCCGCCGCAGCTCGTAATCCGTGCTCGCGAGCTGGGGCGCCGCGATGCCGCCGGCTGCACCCGCCGCAGCCACGGACAGGGCGGCGACGGTGCGCATGCGGTGGCGCTGGGCGGGACTGAGGCGCATCGGCGTCAGGCCGCGACGAATTCGATATTCTCGGCCGCGACCATGAAGTCGTAATCCTCGACGACATAGGCCTCGTTCGAGGATTCGTAATTTTCGATGCGATCGCGCTTGGCGTTATCGACGATCGTGCGGCGGCGCTTGCCGTCCTGATAGTAGATCGACAGATTGTCGTAGCGGGTGACCGCGATCGTGTTGGCCGGGAAGAATGGCACGGTGGCCGCCGGCAGATTACCCAGCCGCTTCGACGACATGATGATGTCGCGCGCGACCTGTTCGGTCGGATCCTGATCCTGGTTGATCAGCGGGAAATATTTGTCGTGGAGCAGGCCGCGCCCGACGATCGCCACGAGCTCGGTATCGCCCGCAGCCCAGGTGGGCATCAGGCCGTTGACCAGATCATAGACCAGCGCGTCGAGCGTCTTGTAATCGCCGTCGGCGCCAACGGTGATCGCACCGGGCGCCGCGCCTTCGGTCACGAAATGTTCGGGCTTGTCCTCGCGCAGATGCTGGAGCCAGCCCTTGTTGACGTCCTGCAGCATCGGATTGGCGACGCGATCGGTGGCGGCGGCGGCATTGACGCCGTTCCAGCCGATGGTGATGCGATCGAGCGCGCAGCGGCGCAGAATGGCGTTGCGGATGCGCTCCTGAAAATCAGGGAACTTCGCCCAGGTGTCGAGCTTCTGATAGGTGATGAACGTATCGAAGTCGGTCTTGAAGAGCTCATAGGCCAGATTGTCGAGCGTGCTCGGGTCGATCGGCGCGCGATCGTTGGCGGCGGTGTTGGTGCGGCTCGCGATCGGGCTGCCGATGCCGAGGCCCAGCTTCTCGCCCTTCAGCTCGGGCACGCCGGTGCTGTTGATGCGCTGCAGGAAATCGCTCGATTCCTGGATGCGATCCTCGAGCTTCTGCTGAACGCTCGGATCGACCGAAAAGCTCTGGTTCGCGTCCTCCACGCCGTTGAGCGCCGCGATCTGCGACACATAGGCGTTGAAAAGGCGTCGGGTGGAATTGCGCATCTGGCTGTCCTTGAGACTGAGATCGGGGCGGGTGGCGGCGGAAGATCAGCAGTCGGTCAGCGCGTAGCTGGCGGCCGATTTGCCATCGCCCTTGGGGCGTTGGCTGTTGCTGCCGTCGGTGCTTTCGACCGACGTCCTGAGGTTGGTAAAGTCCTGGCGGAGGGTGCCGAGATCGGTTTCGACCTTCCTGGTGAAGGCCTCCATGCCGGCGCTCATCTTGCCCATCGCGTCGGCGAACTGGGCGAAGGCCGCATTGTCGTTGGCGGGCGGCTGCGTCGGCGGATTGGGCTGCGCGGGCGGTTCGGCCTCGCCCTCCTTTTTCGGCGTGAACTGTTTGAAGAAGGCGGTGGCGGCGGCGAACAGGCCGGCATGCTCGCCGGCGGGCGCTTCGGGCTTGTCCTCAAACTCGATCGCGGTTTCCTGCGCTTCGGAGATGAAGTTGCCCTTGTCGATCTTGCGCGACGCGAAGGGATTCCTGTCGCCCTGCTGGGCGGCGAACTGCAGCATTTCGGTGCCGAGCGACGCGGGCGAATCGGTGACCGCCAGCCCCTGGAAATAGGCCTTGCCGGTCTGCGCGAAATTGGGGTTGATCTCGATCGACGTGTAGAGCTTCTGCCGATCGGCATTGATCTTGATGAGATCGTCGGTCGGCTCGACCTGAGCAAACAGCGCGAGCTTCTTCACCTTCTTGCCGCCAAGCTCGAGCTCGACCTCGTCGGTCTTCAGCGCTGTGACGTCGCCATAGGCCTTGAACGGGCCGTCGGCGGTGAAGCCACGGATATGCTCCATGTTGACCCGCGCACCATAGGTGGCCGGATTGTAGCTGGCGGCCATTTCGATGAGGTGCTGGCGCTCGATCGTGCGGCCGTCGCAGGTCGCGCCTTCGACGGCGACGCGGAAGAATTTCGAGATCTTGGCCATGGCTGCCTTGCTGCTCCGGTTCCGGTTCATGCGCGGCGCCGAGGCCGCTGGACGCGCGGATGAGGGACCGAAGCGGGCTCCAGGATCAATTCAGGGCTGTTGTAAGTCCCTGCGATACAACAGGCAGCGGGCCGCGAGAGGGCCGATGACGGTTAGCGTCGCGCCCCATGCGCCTCGCCCTGGTCGACCGCCCCGAATTCGCCGATGTGCGCCGCGAGGCGCGCAGCCTGTATTGGCGCGGGTGGGGCGTGACGCACATCGTGGAGGAGCTGAACCGCCTGGGCGAAGGCCTGCCCGGGTGGAAGGAGCTGAAGCGCGCCACGGTCGAAAGCTGGAAGCAGCGCGAGAAGTGGGACGAGGCGCCATCGATCCGCGCGGCCGAGGAATCGGCGGTCGTCCGGTTCCAGATGCTGATGGCGAAGGACATGAAGACCGGCGCCGACTTCAAGGAAATCGACCTGATCGGCCGCCAGATCGAGCGGTTCGAGCGGTGCCGGCGCTACCGCGAGAGCGGCAATGAGGCCGATCTCAACCCCAAGGTCGCCAATCGCAACGCCGGGCCGAAAAAGCCGAAGCGCCAGAACCTGATCACCGCCGACATGGTGGAGGAGCTGCGCGCCGCGTTCCTCGAGGAATGTTTCGCCTACCAGTTGACGTGGTGGCGCAACGTCAACCAGCGGACCCGCTTCATCCTGAAGAGCCGCCAGATCGGCGCGACATGGTATTTCGCGCGCGAGGCGCTGATCGACGCGCTCGACACGGGGCGCAACCAGATCTTCCTTTCGGCCTCGCGCCGCCAGGCCGAGATTTTCCGCCGCTACATCATTGAATTCGTCTTTCGCGTGACCGGCGTAACGCTGAAGGGCGAACATCTGCTGATCGACCGCGGCGACGATCCGGAGACGGGCAAGCCGCTGGAGCGGCCGACCCTGTTCTTTCTGGGGGCCAATTACCGGACAGCCCAGGGCGAGCACGGCAATTTCTATTATGACGAATGTTTCTGGGCGCAGGACTTCGACACGACGGACGATGTCGCATCGGGCATGGCTTCGCAGAAAATCTATCGCGAAACCTATTTCTCGACGCCGTCGACGATCGCGCACCAGGCGCACAAGAAATGGTCGGGCGAGAAGCATAACGAGGGCCGGCCGAAGCGCGACTGGACCAAGATCGACACATATCACGCCGCGCTGAAGGACGGCGCGGTCGGCGGCGACGGCATATGGCGCCATATCGTGACGATCGAGGACGCGGCCGCCGGCGGATGCGACCTGTTCGACATCGACGAGCTGCGCCGGCGCAAGTCGCCCGACGTCTTCAGCAACCTCTACATGTGCGAATTCGTCGACGACACACAGTCGGCCTTCCCCTTCGCGATGATGCGCCGCTGCCTGGTCGACGGATTCGAGGCGTGGAAGGATTTCGACGGCTATGCGCTGCGCCCCTTCGGCGACGGCGAAGTGGCGATCGGCTATGATCCGCATGAGAGCGCGGACGGCGACGACGCCGCGCTGGTCGTGATCGCGCTGCCCAGGCGCAAGGGCGGCAAGTTTCGCGTGCTCGAGAAATATCGGCTGAAGGGCCGTTTCGAGGAACAGGCGGAGCAGATCTTCCGCCAGATGGCGCGATACAATGTCGTCGACATCGGCATCGACACGACGGGCGCCGGCTCCGCCGTGGGCCAGCTCGTCGTCAAGCGCTTCCCGCTCGCCCGGCTGATCAACTATTCGGCGCCGCTCAAGAATATCATGGTGCTGAAGGCGAAAAGCGTGATCGCCGCCGGCCGCCTGGAATATGACGCGGGCGCCGCCGACATCACCGCCAGCTTCATTTCGATCCGCCCGCAAATCACCAAATCGGGCCGGCAGCTAACCTATGTCGCCAGCCGCAGCGACGGGACCGGCCATGCAGACGTCGCCTGGGCGATCATGCACGTGCTCTACAACGAGCCGCTGGACGGCGAGCTCGACGACAAGACCGCCAAAGTGGAGATGTTCTGATGTCCGACCAACTGCCGATCGCCAGCGCCGGGGCGGGCATCACCGCCTTCACCTTCGGCGACCCGGAAAGCGTGCTCGACCGCCGCCAGATCCTCGATTGCATCGAGGTGTGGAACAACGGGCGCTGGTACGAGCCGCCGGTGTCGTTTCACGACCTGGTCCGCAGCTTCGATGTCGCGGCGCATCATTCGAGCTGCATCCGCCTGAAGCGCAACATGCTGGTGAAGCATTTCGTGCCGAGCCGGTGGCTTGATCGCGAGACGTTCAGCAAATGGGCGCTCGATTATCTGGTGCTGGGCAACGGCTTCGTCGAGCGGCGCGACAATCTGGCGGGGAAGCCGCTGGTGATGAAGCACGCGCTCGGCCGATACACGCGGCGCGGCGTCGTCGACGGGCATTTCTTTTTCGTGCCGGCGTGGCGGCAGGAATATGAGTTTCCGGCTGACCGCGTGTTCCACGTGAGCGAGGAGCATCCGGGCCAGGAGATTTACGGCGTGCCCGAATATCTCTCGGCCATGCAGTCAGCCTTCCTCAACGAGGCGGCCACGCTGTTCCGCCGGCGCTATTTCCTAAACGGCAGCCATGCCGGTTTCGTCTTCTATCTGAACGAAAAGACCGTCTCCAACGCCGATGCCGACGCGATCCGCCAGGCGCTGAAAGAATCGAAAGGCGTCGGCAATTTCAAGAATCTGTTCCTCCACGCGCCCGACGGCAAAAAGGACGGCGTGCAGATCATCCCGATCAGCGAGGTGGCCGCGAAAGACGAATTCGCCGGCATCAAGAACGTCTCGCGCGACGACATGCTGGCGTCGCACCGCGTGCCGCCGCAGCTGCTCGGCGTCGTGCCGACCAACAGCGGCGGATTCGGCGACGTGTCGAAGGCGGCCGACGTGTTCTACGAGAATGAGATCGAGCCGCTGCAGGGGCGGTTCATGGGGCTGAACGATTGGCTGGGCGTGGAAGCGGTGGCGTTCGCGCCCTACGAGCGGCAATCGGCGTCGCCGGCGGCGCCGGCGACCGGCGCGCGCGCGGCGTGAGGGGTGGACTAGCGGACGATCGGCTGGGCTGAAGGAGACCCGCTACGACGGCGGATGGCCACGCCACTTGCTGCAAAGCCGATCAGAAGCATTGCCCACGTTGCAGGTTCGGGTACGCCCGCGTTCACATAGGCGAAGCGCAGCGTGTAATCGACCTTCATGTTCGCACCGACATCCGTGCTTGCCGGACCATCGACTATGTCATTTTCTGCAAACATATTGATGTGCGAAAACAGAATTTGGTCATAAAATCCCAGCCCCGTGAGCTTGGCGAGTTGGGCAGCGTCCGTCAGGGTATAGGACAGTTCATAGGACTGAACTCCGTCCCATCTTCCACTTGTGCCCGCCATGGCCACTGGCGCATTAATTGAGGTGAGTCCGGTGTTAACCATCGGCTCAAGCGTCGGATCCTGATAGATAATCGCTTGGTAGTCGCCATAAGTGTAGATTGCGCCTCGCGTTGCAGCGGTAGCGTCCCAATCCAGCGAAAATGTGTAGGTTATTTTGGCTTCAAGCGTCGCACTGAGCAATTGACCAAGCGCGGAATCAAATAACGGTACGGCGTCCCTGATTTCCCATCCCTTCGCGCCGCCAATCTGGCCGGAAAATCCGACTTCGTGAGAAAATTGATAGTCGAGGCTCGCGGATTTCGCCGGTGTGGGAGCCAAAATGGCCAATGCTACCATGCCAAATATTGAATTATGCATCGCGCTTATCCCCCTTGCGTGGTCAATAGACGCAACGGACTCGCGAAGCCAACCTGGCAATTTAGCCACAATTGATCTTTTTGATTTTGCGTGCTGCCGTGCATCACGCAAGGCTCCGTCGCGGATCGGCTCGCTCGGGCTTACGCACTAACCGCGTCCGGCCTTAATGGGTCAGCAATTGGCCGTCGTCGCCGGCATTCGGCTCAAGCTCTGGAAAGAGAGGCAGGCACCGCGCAGTCGGCGCGCGTGTGCATCTTTCGGCGAATGGCGCGATCGTAATCCACTCGACATCCCAGTCGAGCACCAGGCGCGGCTCGTCGCCCTCGCGTTCGATCCGCAGCAGGCCCGCGCCCTCCACAGCCCTGGCGAACGTCCAACTGCCGTCATATCCATAGCGGCCGACAAGTAGCGTACCGTCGCTCGATGCAACGAGAAAGCGCTCCTCAATGTCATGGAATGGAAGCGCCAGCTCGGCGTCGACGTCGCCGGCGACGATCAGCGTCGGCCCCTCACCTGCCTCGATCGATATGCTCATGGTCACGCTCCTCGCGCGCCCATCGACTCGGGCGCGAGAACGAACATTAGAACAAAACATGAACATTAACAACTCGACCCGGTGCGGAGCTCCGCGCTTGCCCCCGCGCCTCGCCCCCGTGCTTTTGGCATGGCTTTTGATGCATTTTCACGCCGCCTGGGCCAGCCGGGCGGGCGCTGGGCGCGAAAGTCGGGGAGCGCGGACGTCTGCGGCCCCGCGCAGGCGCACGCGCTCAGCGGGGCTTATTTCCGCCAGCTCCGTTCAGTGATGCATTTTGATGCAGGTCCGATGCAAAAATCGGTGCGATCGATGCGCCGTTTAGGCGACTGCGGCGATCGCCGGCGTAGGCTCTGGCGGCTCGAAGTCGATCGGCCGCCGGCCGTCCAGCCCGCAAGGATCGCCGCCGGCACCGAGCAGCGTCACGAAAGGGTCGCGCATCGAGCGCGCGGCGACGAAAACGCCGCGCCCGCGACATGTCGAGATCTTGCAGCTCGGCCGCGCGTCGATCAGCGAGAAGTCGCGGCCGCGTTTTTCGAGAATCGCCCGCGTGTCGACGTCGAAGATCGACAAGCAACTGGTGCAAGCGACGCGGACGACGACGCCCTGGTCGACGATCACGCCGACGCTGCGCAGCCAGTGCGGCCAGATTTTACCCGTCCCCTTCACAAATTGAGCGTAACCGGAACGGCTTAGGCTGGGAAGACCCGATGATTGCCCGTCTCGCGCGCTTCGCATCGCCCGGCGCCGGTCGAGCGCGACGAAGGCCAACGTTTCGGGGCGAGCGAAATCGCTTGCTCCCCCCGGATGCCCCGGCCCGGCGCAAGCCGGGCCGTTCGATGGCCGCTGCCGCGCCGCCGTTGGTCGCTCTCGCCGGGTTTGTTGCCCCGTCCCTCGCTCAAATGGCGCCGCGCGCAGCGCGTCCTTTCATAATCTCGTCAGAGCGCCGGATTCTGATCGCTTGGTGAACTCGCGCCCCTGCTTTCAATGCCTTCGCCCAAACGGCTAAGGACTTCTGCGAGGTTGGGATCGTCGATCATCAGCGACATCCGCTCCCGGACAGGGAGGGCGGCGATCATCTCGGCGGTGCGTGCGGCATCTTCGGCGCGGCGGAGCTCGTCGTCCGCCGGCGCCGGCGCTCGGCCGAGCACGCGCGCGACGAAGTCGGCGGCGGACTTCGGCAATCCGAACCAGTAGGCGTTGGTCACCTGCTGCACCTGAGGGCCGGCACCCTCCCGATCGGTGGGCTCGGTCCGCCTGATCCAGTCAAGGAAGCCATGTTGTCGTAGGCGGGCGAGCGCCGCGACGACGGCCGCCCTGGCGCGCCTGGTGCGCCGCATGATGTAGTCGATCGACGGATCCAGCCGGCCGGTCTTGTAATCGACGATGCGGTAGAGCTCGCGCAGAACCTCAAGCCCAATATGGCCCAGCGGGCCGTTGCGCCGGCCGGCTTCCTTTTGCGTTCGATCGAAGCGCTCGGCCGCCTTCATCCGCAGCCCGATCTCCTTCTTGTTGATCGGTCGCCAGAGGCGATGCTCGCGCTCGCCGACGTTGAAGCTGTTGCGCCGCACCGGCTGAAACGTCCGGCGATATTTCTCGCCGGCGGCGCCCGTGAGGATCTGGTGGATGGTGCGCGCCGTCATGCCCGCACCTCCGAGCGCGTCAGCGGTGCACGAATGACTCGAGTAGCTGCTCCGCCGGCGCCATCTCTTCGAGAAGAAGGTCCGCCCACTCCTGCGCGATCTCGCGCCGGCGGGGCATATACGCCGCCCGATTGTAGATCGGTTCGACGCCCTCCTGGATATGGGCGAGCATCATGTCGATGATTTCGCGATCGCCGCGCTGATCGGACACGGCCGCCCGCTCGTTCATGATCGTGCTGAAGGTTGTCCGCCAGCCGTGTGGCACGTGCCTGCCGCTGAATTCGGGCAGGTTGCGGTAGCGCGCGCTGAGCGTCGAATCGCTGATCGGCCGCATCGCAAAGCGCGGTCCCGGGAAAATCCACGTCGAGTTGCCCGAGAGCCGCCGGGCAACCTTGAAGGCGTCGACCGTCTGCCGCGCCAGTGGCACGACGAAGTCGAACACCTCGTCGTCCTTCTCCTGCAGGCCGAGCTTCATCTTCGCGGCGGGGATGCGCCACATCGGGCTGTCGCCGTCGAGACCCTCCAGCTCGTCCCATTCGGCATGGCGCAAAGCCCCCGAGCGCACGGCGGTCAGCGCCATGACGCGGTTGGCGAGCTTGATCAGCGGATACCCCGGCTCGTTCTCCACCTGCTGCAGGAGCCTGCGCGCCTCGGTCAGCGACACAATTGCCGGGTAGTGCCGGTTGCGCCGCTTCGTCAGCGCGCCTGCGACCGGCGTCGCAGGATCCTTCTCGGCAAAGCCCGCCGCGATCGCCGTCGCGAAGATGCCCGACAGTCGCTGGCGCATCCGATGCGCCTGGTCGACTGCGCCGCGAGCCTCGATCTGCCCCAGCACGTCGTGGACCATCCTCGCTGTGATGCTCGTCAACTCGAGGCCCCCGAATGGACCTTCCCACAACGGCGGCTCGCTCGCCGATGTCGCAGCGTAGCAATCGTTCTTCAGCCACCGCTCGACATTGGTCATGTGCTTCTTCGACCAGATGGTCTTGTGCAGCTTGACCCAGTCTTTCCCGGCTGTTTTCAAGCTGTATTTGACCGGCGCCGGCGATGCCGGCGTCACCGACGGTGCGGCCTTCTTGAAGGTCGGATGCGCCGCCGGATCCGCGCCGGCCCGTCGGATGGCGTCCGCCTGCAGCCGGAGCACGCGCGCATCGAGCAACGTCACTTGCGGATAGGGGCCCAGCACCAGCAGCTTCTCGGTCGAGCCGCCGAGCCGATACTTCCAGCGCCAGGATTTGAAGCCCGTCTTCGAGACGAATAGATGTAGGCCGTGGGCATCCTACAGCTTGTAGGGCTTCTCGCCTGGCTTCGCGGATCGACAGACTTTGTCGGTTAGCAACCGATACCCCCACTTGCGAATCGCGATACCCCCGCCGATACCCCCACGAGGCTAGGGCTTGCGGGTGCATTCCCGGTCTTTCCGGGGACAACGAACTGCCCGAAAAAACTAGGAAATTCGTAAAGGATGGGAAGCTTGTGGACAACCCGACATTATGGGTTGGTGCCGGCTGAGGGGATCGAACCCCCGACCTTCGGTTTACAAAACCGCTGCACTACCGCTGTGCTAAGCCGGCCCGCACCCCCAATGCGTCAGACGACGCCGAAGGTCCAGCCCTCCGTGCGGGCTATTTCGTCGCTCATGCCGGGCGGGCTCCAGAGCGCGGCGCGGCCGGCATTGGCGCGAAGCCAGGCGGCGGAAAGGAGCGCATCAGTGCTGTGATCGTCGCTGGCGCCGCTCGCCGGATAAGGTTCACTGCCGATCGCTGGGCCGGTGAGCGCATCGTTCAACGCCTCGAAGCTCGTCATCTTGGTCCGCCCGCGCGTCCTGCCGCCGGCGAGCGCGGCAATGCTCGTATAGATTTCGACAACGACCGGGCCGCACACGGCGCGCGCGTCGAACGGCCAGACTGGCACATGCCCGTCGATGCGGTGGAGCAGGCGCATTCCCGTAAGGCTCGATTTGCCGACCTGCGCCGCGCCGACAAGGTTGAGATTGCTATAAGGGCTGAGGCCCTGCGCCTGCTGCGCCAATTCGGTCGCGCGCAGCCGGCCGCGCCCGGGCTCGAACAGATCGCCGACGCGCCCGCCATGGCGACGAAAATGGCGCGAGGCCTCGACATGGTCGGCAAAGCTGGCTGCGCCCAGATCGGGCTCGTCGGCGCACATCCGATCAACCAGCGCCCACAGCGCACGCGCATCGGCAGGGCTCTCGCGCCAGCCGGGAAAATAGGCGCCCCGATCGGCAAAGGGCAGCGCCGGCCCAAGGTCGAAGCCGATCACAATGTCGTCGCGCTGCGCCAGCACCCAGTCGCAAATCTCGGTCCGCGCCCAGCCGCGCCCGGGCGGCGGAACGAGCGTCGGCGCGTCCCTCCCCTTCCCGCAAACGGCGAGCGCGATGCCCTTGTGGCGCAATCCCTTCGCGCCCGACCAGTCGATTGCCGCGAAACGCGAGAAGCGGCTCATCCCGCTTTGCGCGGCTTTGCCTTGGACCGCCCCGCGTTCCAGCCCCGCGCCTGATCGATCATCGCCCGCACGCTTTCGGGGTCGGCGCTGCCGTCCAACTTGTCGTCACGATCCGGGTTTCAGCGTCGCCAATATGTCGGCGCTGAACTTGGCGATATCGAAGCGTGCCTTGGTGGAATCGAGGCCCATGCGGACGATGACGATTTTCCGGTCGGGCACGATCATCACATATTGGCCGCGATTGCCCTGCGCGGCGAAGCTGCCTTCGGGAAGCCCCTGCTGCGGCCCGAAAACCCAGAAACTCGCACCATAGCCCGCGCCTTCCTCAGGCTGCGGGCCAGCGGGCTTGCGGACATAGTCCACCCAGCCTTCGGGCAGAACGCGTTCGCCTTCCCACATCCCGTCCTGCGCATAGAGCAGACCCAGCCGCGCCAGATCGCGCGCCGTGGTCCAGACCTGACTGGAAAGCACGAAATTGCCTTGCCAGTCGGTCTCCGCCACCGTCCGCGTCATGCCCAGCATCTGGAAGGTCTGGAACGGGTAGGACAGCATCCGCGCTTCGCCCAGCTTCGCGCGCAGGCCGCGCACGGCCAGCAATATGTCGTTATTGGCGTAGCGAAAGCGCGACATGGGCGCGGCCTCCAGCGGCCATCCCGGCGCCTGCTCGGTCACCGTCGTGCCGCCGAAATAGATGGCGTCGGTGCGGTTGCCGGCGCTGTCGCTGTGCAGGCCGGACGCCATACGGAGCAGCATGTCGGTGGTGATCGCGGCACGCGGATCGCCGGGCGTCTGCCATTCGGGGATCGGCGCGGGCGCCGCAGGATCGAGGATGCCTTCCAGCTTGGCGCGGCCGATCAGCGTGCCAGCGACGCTTTTGCCGACCGACCAGGTGCGCTGCGCGATATATTTTCCGAATCCGTCGCGATATTGCTCGGCGACGATCTTGCCGTCCTGCAGGATGACCACGGCGGTAGTGGCGTTATTCGCGCCATAAGTCGTCTTGTCGAACGCGGTCGCGACGAGCTTGTCGAGCGCAGCCTCGTCGCCCCTGGGCGGTGCGCTGGCATTCTGCTCGCCCATCGGCCAGGGACGAAAATCGCGCGGGCCATTGTCGAGCACGATAAGCTGCGGCACGCGCCGCGCGGTCTCGGCCGTCGCGCCGATCGGCAGCGTCGAGCAGCCGACGAGGGGGCGATAGACCGCGATGCGCGGCGGCAGCTTGTCGTCGAACGCGACCGAGACGGTCTTGGCGTTGCGATCAATCGTCGCCTTGAGCGTCGGGACGACAGGCTCCAACTCGGGATAGATGCCTACCAGCTCCTCGGTCTCGATCTGCTGCTCGGTCCGGCCCGCAACAAAAATGCCGCCGCACAGAAACTCGGCCTTGTAGCCCGCCGCGAGCGCGCGGTCATAAGGTTTGGCGTCCTGCGCCAGTGCGGGCGAGGTCGCCAGCAATGCCGCCAGAACCAGGCTATTCGCTTTTACCCCCACGCAATCCCTCCCAATAGGCCAGCCGTTCGGCGATGCGTTTCTCGAAGCCGCGATCGACCGGCGCGTAGAAGGTCTGAGCAGACATGCCTTCGGGCCAATAGTCGCTGCCGGAGAATCCTTCCGCCAGATCATGATCATAGGCATAGCCCTTGCCATAGCCGATGTCCTTCATCAGCTTCGTCGGGGCGTTCAATATATGCGGCGGCGGCATCAGCGATCCGGTGTCGCGCGCGCTGCGCCAGGCCGCCTTCTGCGCCTTGTAGGCGGCGTTGGATTTAGGCGCGGTGGCGCAATAGAGGCAGGCCTGCACGATCGCCAGCTCGCCTTCCGGCGAGCCGAGAAACTCATAAGCGTCTTTGGCCGCGAGGCACTGGATCAAGGCCTGCGGATCGGCGAGCCCGATATCCTCCGACGCGAAGCGCGTGACGCGGCGGAGGACGTAGAGCGGCTCCTCCCCCGCGACGAGCATGCGCGCGAGATAATAGAGCGCAGCCTGCGGGTCCGATCCGCGCAGCGATTTGTGAAGCGCAGAAATGAGGTTGTAATGCCCCTCGCGATCCTTGTCATAGACGGCGACGCGGCGGTGGAGCAGCGCCGACAGTCCGGCGGGATCGAGCGGCTGAGGCAGATCGACCGAGAATAGCGTCTCGACCTGATTAAGCAGGAAGCGCCCGTCGCCATCTGCACTGGCGACCAGCGCGTCGCGCGCGGCGGGGGTGAGCGGCAGGGCGCGGCCTTCGATCGCTTCTGCGCGATCGAGCAGGGTGCCGAGCGCGCGCGCGTCGAGCCGGTGAAGGATCAGCACCTGCGCACGGCTGAGCAACGCGGCGTTGAGCTCGAACGACGGATTTTCGGTCGTCGCCCCCACCAGCGTGACCGTGCCGTCCTCGACATAGGGTAGAAAGCCATCCTGCTGCGCGCGATTGAAGCGATGAATCTCATCGACGAACAACAAGGTGCGCGTGCCCGTGCGGGCATGCTCACGCGCGGCGGCGAATACCTTCTTGAGATCGGCGACGCCTGAAAAGACCGCAGAGATCGCCTCGAAACGCAATCCGACCGCATCGGCTAGCAGCCGCGCGATCGTCGTCTTGCCGGTCCCCGGCGGGCCCCACAGGATCATCGACGACAGCCGCCCTGCCGCGACCATGCGCCCGATCGCGCCTTCGGGTCCGGTCAGATGCTCCTGCCCGATCACCTCGGAAAGATTTGCCGGGCGCAGGCGTTCGGCAAGCGGCGCGACGGCGGCGGTTTCAAGAGAGGGAGGATCGGAAGCGAAAAGATCGGACATGCCATGCCAAGATAGGCGCTGGCCGGCGATTTTGCACCGACGTTCGCGCGCGCCTTGAAACTTGTTCATTACGATATATCTTAGAGCAATCGAAACGCATCTATGGAGTATTTTATGCGCTTTGGAATGGGCTATGGAGCCTGGACCGGCGGCCCGCATTTCGGCCGCAAACATGAACGCATGCGCGAGGCGATGGAGCGCCATGGCCGACGCCGCATGTTCGAGGGCGGCGAGCTTCGCCACGTGCTGCTCAAGCTGATCGGCGAACAGCCTCGCCACGGCTATGACCTGATCCGCGAGATCGAGCAGTTGACGAGCGGCGCCTATGCCCCCTCCCCCGGCGTCATTTACCCGACGCTGACCCTGCTTCAGGACATGGGCCTGATCGATGAGGAGAAGAGCGAAGGCGCGCGCAAGCTGTTCGCGATCACTGCAGAGGGCAGGACGCATCTCGCGGAGCATGAGGCCGAGATCGCCGCGCTTTTCGAGCGGCTCGCAGCGCTGGGAGCCTGGCGCGAACGAACCGACGGCGGCCCGGTGCGTCGTGCGATGGGCAATCTCAAGACCGTACTTCAGCAGCGCCTTGGCGCAGCAGGCGCGGACGCCGATACGCAGCATGAGATCGCGGCGCTGATCGACGAACTCGCCCAGAAGATCGAGCGCCTGAAATGAGCGCGATCCTTGAGGCAACCGTGCCCACCGCCAGCGCCAGCCGCTACCTGCAGCAACTGTGCAAGCACTGGTCGCACAAGATGGACGTCAGCTTCACGCGCGAAGCGGGCGAGATCGCCTTCCCCAACGGCGTGCGCGCCAGCCTGAAGGCCGGGGCGGATGCGCTCGACGTCCGGCTCGACGTGCCTGACGATCAGGATGCCGACCGCATGGCGACCGTCATCGCGGAACATCTCGACCGCTTCGCCTTCCGCGAAGCGCCGCTGCCTTTCGACTGGCGGCGCTCGGCGGCCTGAACTCAGCCGAATTCGTCGACCAGCAGCACGCTCGATCCCGTGGTCTTTCGGGCCTCCAGATCGGCGTGCGCACGGGCGGCGTCCTCGAGGCGATAGCGCTGGCCGACCCGGATCTTGACCGCGCCAGATCGGATCATCGTCCACAGGCGCTCGATCCCTGCCGCGCGCTCTTTCGGCGTCACATAATAATCGAACAAGGTCGGGCGGGTGACGAACAGCGAGCCATGCGCGGCGAGCGCGCCCAGCCCAATCCCTGCGACCGGACCGCCGGCATTGCCGTAGCTGATCAGCAGCCCGCGCCGCCGCGTGGCTTTCAGCGAGGCCTCCCAGATTGCCATGCCGACCCCGTCGAACGCCACCGGGACGCCCTCGCCCTCGGTCAGCGCGCGAACATGCCCGCCAATGTCAGGATCATGCGCAGAAACAATATGGTCGGCCCCCGCCGCGTGCGCCAGATCGGCCTTCGCCGCGTCGCCGACCGTGCCGATCACCGTCGCGCCCAACGCTTTCAGCCACTGGACGAGGATCAGCCCGACCCCGCCCGCCGCCGCATGGACAAGCACCGGCCAGCCTGCTTGGACCTTCCCGATCCGTTCGACGAGATATTCGACCGTGCAGCCCTTGAGCATCGCGGCGGCCGCCGTCTCGTCGTCGATATCGTCGGGCAAGTGAAACAGGCTCGATGCCGGCACATTGCGCGCGCTGGCATAGGCGCCACGCGCGGGGCCAAAGGTGCCGACCCGGTCACCGATCTCAAATCCCGTCACGCCTTCGCCCACCGCATCGACCACGCCGACGCTCTCCGAGCCCAGCCCGGCGGGGAATTGGATGGGATAGACGCCGCTGCGGTGGTAGGTATCGATGAAGTTGACGCCGACGACGGTCTGACGCAGCCGCACTTCGCCTGGCGCAGACGCAGGCAGATCAACGTCGCGCCATTCGATGACTTCGGGTCCGCCCGTCCGCTCGATCACTGCCACGCGCGCCATGTGCAATCTCCTGTGCTTGAAAGGCCGACTTAGGATGATCCCCCGGCGATGCAAGCGCTTGCCCTTGCGCCGTCGATCGCGCATCGGGTGACGATGAACCGACAGACGGGCTGGGCCTTTTCGATCGATCGCGGCGGCACTTTCACCGACATCGTCGCGCGCGCTCCCGATGGCCGGATCGTCACGCGCAAGCTGCTCTCCGAAAACCCCGAACGCTATGAGGATGCGGCCCTCGCCGGCATTGCGGCGATCGTGGCGGAAGCAGGCGGCGGTGTGGTCGATGTGGTGAAGATGGGGACGACCGTCGCCACCAACGCATTGCTCGAACGCAAGGGCGAGCCTCTCCTCCTCGCGATCACGCGTGGCTTCGGCGATGCGCTGCGCATCGGCTATCAGGCGCGGCCGGATATATTCGCGCGCGACATCATATTGCCCGAGCCGCTTTACAGCCGCGTCGTCGAGATTGACGAGCGGATGAGCGCCGAGGGCGAGACGCTGCGCCCGATCGACGCCAAAGCTGCGCGCGCCGGCCTTCAAGCGGCCTATGACGAAGGGCTGCGCGCCGTCGCCATCGTGCTGATGCACGGCTGGCGCTGGACGGCCCACGAAACGGAAGTGGCGCGGATCGCGCGCGAGATCGGCTTCACCCAAATCTCGGTCAGCCATGAAGTCGGCCCACTCATCAAGCTTGTTGGTCGCGGCGACACAAGCGTGGTCGACGCCTATCTGTCGCCGGTGCTGCGCCGCTATGTCGACCGCGTCGTTGCGGGTCTCGATACCGACACCCGCCTCTATTTCATGCAGTCGAACGGCGGGCTGACCGACGCAGCAGCCTTCCGGGGCAAGGATGCGATCCTGTCGGGACCGGCAGGCGGGATCGTCGGCATGGTCCGCACCGCCGAGGAAGCCGGGTTCAGCAAGATCATCGGTTTCGACATGGGCGGAACATCGACTGACGTCTCGCACTATGCCGGCAGCTTCGAGCGCACCGACGAAACAATCGTCGCGGGCGTCCGGGTCCGCGCGCCGATGCTGGAAATCCACACCGTCGCGGCGGGTGGCGGATCGATCTGTCGCTATGACGGAGCGCGGCTGCGCGTCGGCCCTGAATCGGCTGGCGCAGTCCCCGGGCCCGCCTGCTACCGACGCGGCGGGCCGCTGACGATCACCGACTGCAACGTGATGCTCGGCCGGATCCGGCCCGATCATTTCCCCCACCTCTTCGGCCCCGATGGGGATCAGCCGATAGACGTCGAGATCGTCCGCCGCCGCTTCGCCGATCTGGCGGCAGAGATTGGCGGGATCACGCCAGAAGGCGTGGCGGAGGGTTTCCTGCGCATCGCCGTCGCCAACATGGCCAATGCGATCAAGCAGATATCGATTGCGCGGGGCCATGACGTAACGCGCTACACGCTCGTCTGCTTCGGCGGTGCGGGCGGGCAACATGCGTGCGCCGTCGCCGATGCGCTGGGCATGGAAAGCGTGATGATCCATCCGCTCGCGGGGGTCCTTTCCGCCCATGGCATGGGCCTCGCCGACATGGTCGAAATGCGCCAGTTGACGCTGGGGCGGCCGCTGGGCGAGGATTTTGCCGAAGCGCTCGGCGCACTCGCCGCCGAAGCGGAAGCCGCGCTCGCGGCGCAGGGCGTAAGCGGCCTGATCCGCGTCAATCGCCGTGCGGCGCTCCGTTATGACGGCAGCGACACCGCGCTTGAGGCCGCAGTCGCGCCTTCCGCAGACATGCGCGCGGCGTTCGAGGACGCCCATCGCCGCCGCTTCGGCTTCGTGATGGACGGGACAGGGATCGTCGTGGAAACGCTGATCGCAGAAGCCGTCGCGCCCGGCGAGACGCTTCGCGAGGCGGAGGCAGCCTCGGCTGCGGCCCCGGACGCGCGGAGCGACGCGCAGGCGGATGTCCATGATCGTGCGACGCTGCCGGTCGAGGCCTCGCTCCCCGGCCCCACGCTCATCATCGATCCGTCCGCCACCACATATGTAGCGGAAGGCTGGACCGCGACCGTCGATCCATACGCCAATCTCATCCTGCGCCGCACCGCGCCGCGCGACGCCGCGCCCGCAATCGGGACCGCAGCCGATCCGGTGATGCTTGAGATCTTCAATAGCCTGTTCATGGCGATCGCCGAGGAAATGGGCGTCGCGCTGCGCAACACGGCGACCTCTGTCAACATCAAGGAACGGCTCGATTTCTCCTGCGCCCTTTTCGATCATGACGGCGCGCTGATCGCCAACGCCCCGCATATCCCCGTCCACCTCGGGTCGATGGGCGACAGCATCCGCACGATCATCGAAAGCCGCGGCCCCGGCGATGACGGCGCACCGCGCGACGGGCGCGGGATGAAGCCGGGCGACGCCTATATGCTCAACGCCCCCTATCGCGGCGGCACCCATCTGCCCGACGTGACAGTCATCATGCCGGTGTTCGTCGATGGCGACGACGCCCCCGCCTGGTATGTCGCGGCGCGCGGCCACCATGCCGATATCGGCGGGATCGCGCCCGGATCGATGCCGCCCGACAGCCGAAGCGTGGAAGACGAAGGCGTGCTGATCGACAATTTCCTGCTGGTCGACGCAGGCCATTTCCGCGATGCCGAGACGCGCGCCCTGCTCGCTTCGGGGCCATGGCCCGCGCGCAGACCGGATCGCAATATCGCCGACCTGAAGGCGCAGCTTGCCGCCTGCGCGCGCGGCGCGGCGGAACTTCGCCGCGTCGCCGCCGATTATGGGCGCGCGGTCGTCGACGCTTATATGGCGCACGTCATGGCCAATGCCGAGGAAGCGGTGCGGCAATTGGTCGAGCGCCTGCCCGAAGGCCGCTTCACCTACGAAATGGACAATGGCGCGCATGTCTCGGTCGCCTTTTCCGTCGATCGCGCGACGCGTTCGGCGGTAATCGACTTCGCGGGGACCAGCCCGCAGCTTCCCGACAATTTCAACGCCCCCGCCTCCATCTGCCGCGCCGCAGCGCTTTACGCAGTGCGCACATTGGTCGACGATGCGATCCCGATGAACGACGGCTGCCTGCGCCCGATCGAACTCCGCATCCCCGACGGATCGATGGTCCGTCCGCATTATCCGGCCGCGGTCGTCGCCGGGAATGTCGAGACCAGCCAGGTCATCACCGACGCCATCTTCGCGGCGTGCGGCGCGCTCGCCCCGGCGCAGGGCACGATGAACAACTTCACCTTCGGCAATGACCGGCATCAATATTATGAAACGATCGCAGGCGGCGCGGGCGCAAGCGCAACCGCCGACGGCGCAAGCGCGGTGCAGACGCACATGACCAACAGCCGCCTGACCGACCCCGAGATATTGGAGACGCGCTATCCGGTGGTTCTCGAACGCTTCGCGATCCGGCGCGGATCGGGCGGCGCGGGCGCGCATCGCGGCGGCGACGGCGTCGAACGCCATCTCCGCTTCCGCGAGCCGATGCACGCCGGGATCCTGTCCAACCGCCGCCGCGTCGCGCCCAGGGGCATTGCGGGCGGCCAGGACGCGCTGCCCGGCGTCAATCGCGTGTTGCGCGCCGACGGCCGGATCGAGCTGCTGTCCGCAACCGCAGCCGTCGATATGGCGGCAGGCGACATGTTCCTGATCGAGACGCCGGGCGGCGGCGGTTTCGGCGCCCCCGGAGACGAACAAAAGCCATGAGCCATTATCTGCCGCTGATCGGCATCGCGATGATCGTCATCGGCTTCATCGTCCGGCTGAACCCGCTGCTCGTCGTCGCGGCGGCGGCGCTGGCGACGGGGGTATCGGCGGGGATCGCGCCGACCCAGGTCATCGCGGCGTTCGGCAAGGCCTATAACGATAATCGCTTCGTCACGCTGATCTACCTCGTCCTGCCGGTGATCGCGCTGCTCGACCGTTATGGTCTGCAGCAACGTGCGCGGATGCTTATCGCCTCGCTCAAGGGCGCGACGACCGGCCGGCTGCTGATCGCCTATCTGCTTTTCCGCCAACTGACCTCGGCGCTGGGGCTGACCTCGATCGGCGGCCCGGCGCAGACCGTCCGCCCGCTCGTCGCGCCGATGGCCGAAGCCGCCGCCGGCCCGATCGACGAGGAGCAGCGCGAGCGAGTGAAGGCCCATGCCGCCGCCGCCGACAATATCGGCCTTTTCTTCGGCGAGGATATCTTCATCGCCATCGGATCGATCCTGCTCATCAAGGGCGTGCTCGACCAGAACGGCATCGAAATCGCGCCGCTTCATCTCTCGCTCTGGGCTATCCCGACCGCGATCATCGCCTTCGTCATCCATTCGGCGCGATTGCTGCTGCTCGACCGCCGATTGAAACGGGGAGCCGCCAAATGATCGGCCTGCCCGCGCTTTACGCCCTCGCCGGGGCGTTGTTCGCCGGCTTCGCGTTGCTGTCCGCGCGCGACAGGCGCTGGGGCAATGCCGCCTTTTGGGGATTGCTCGCGCTCAGCTTTTTCGCGGGGGACAGGATCGGCGATCTCGGCAACGGAATATTGCTCCTCGCGCTCGTCGCCCTGGCGGGCACGGGCGCACTGCGCAAGGCGGCGCCGGACCTGACGCCGATCGAGATCAAGACCGATCGCGCGCGCCTGTTCGGCAATCGCCTGTTCCTGCCTGCCCTCGTCATTCCCATCACCGCGCTGGCGGGCACGCTACTGCTCAAGTCGAGCGGCCTCGTCGATCCCAGGCAGGTGACGCTCGTCTCGCTCGGGCTGGGCGTACTGATCGCGCTCGCCATCTGCTATGCTTGGCTGCGCCCCGGCGTCGCCGCGCCGATCGAGGATGGACTGCGGCTGATGGATTCAGTCGGCTGGGCGGCGATCCTGCCCCAGATGCTTGCCTCGCTGGGAGCGATCTTCGCGCTGGCGGGCGTCGGCAATATCGTCGGCGAGATGATGGGAGCCATCATTCCTGCGGGCAATCTTTTCGCCGCCGTCGCCGCCTATGCGATCGGCATGGCGCTATTCACGATGGTGATGGGAAACGCCTTCGCCGCCTTTCCGGTGATGACCGCCGCGATCGGGCTGCCGATCCTGATCCACGCACATCATGGCGCCCCGGCGGTGATCGGCGCGATCGGCATGCTCGCCGGTTTCTGCGGCACGCTGATGACTCCCATGGCCGCTAATTTCAACATCGTCCCCGCCGCGCTTCTCGAACTGCGCGACCGCAACGGCGTCGTGAAGGCGCAGATCGGCACGGCCCTGCCGCTGCTCCTCGCCAACCTCCTCCTCATCTATTTTCTGGCGTTCCGATGACTCACAGCCTTACTCCCGAAATTGCCGCACGCTTTGCAACGATCGCGCTCGGCCACGTCACGCGCGAATATCCGCACAAGCTTGATCAGGTTCTGACCGGACCGGAGGAACTGGAGCCGCCGAGCATCCTCCACCCGATCTTCTACGGCAGCTTCGACTGGCACAGCTGCGTCCACGGCTATTGGCTGCTGCTGACGCTGCGCCGGCTCTATCCCGACATGCAGCCCGCCGCCGCGATCGAGGATCTCGCCGATCGCATGCTGACCGCCGGCAAGGTCGCAGGAGAGCTCGATTATCTCGATCGCGCCTATACCGGCGGGTTCGAGCGCCCTTATGGCTGGGCCTGGCTGCTCATGCTCCACCGCGAGGCGCAGCGGCACGAAGATCGCGGCTGGGCGGAAGCGCTTGCTCCCCTCGCCCGCGCCTTCGCCGATCGTTTCCTCGATTTCCTGCCGCGCCAGACCTACGCGATCCGCACGGGAACGCATTACAGCACGGCTTTCGCGATGATCCTCGCGCTTGAATGGGCGGAAGCCAACGATCCGGCGCTCGCCGAACTGATCCGTGCGCGCGCGCAGGATTATTATGCCGCAGATCGCGACTGCCCGGCATGGGAGCCCGAAGGCGACACCTTCCTCTCGCCCGCGCTGGTCGAGGCGCTGTGCATGAAACGCTGCCTGCCGGCGGACGCATTCGCGCCGTGGCTGGCGCACTTCCTGCCCCGGTTGAACGAACGGCAGCCGGCTAGCCTCTTCACCCCCGCGACCGTATCGGACCGGTCGGACGGCAAGATCGCGCATCTCGACGGCACCAACCTCAGTCGCGCCTGGTGCTGGCGCGAACTGGCGGGATCGCTGCCCGTCGAAAGCCGCGCGGTCGCGCTGACGACTGCCGACGCGCATCTCGACGCGGCGCTGCCGCATGTGGCGGGGGACTATATGGGCGAGCATTGGCTAGCCAGTTTCGCGCTGCTCGCGCTGGAAGCCCCGGCGACGTAACCACGCCGCCGGGGGTCACTCCGGTCAGCCGTTCTTGAGCTTCAGCCCGAAATAGGCCGGACGCCCCGAACCGCGCTGGACGAGAACGAGCACGCTGCCGCGCTTCGTCGCCGTCGCTTCCTTGACCGCGTCGGCAAGATCCTTGGCGGTGGTGGCGGGCTTCTGGTTGATCGTCAGGATCACGTCGCCGCGGCGCAGCGCCTTGGCGGCGGCGTCGCTCGACGGATCGACGCTGGCGATGACCACGCCCTTCACGTCGCCCGGAACGCCGAGTGAGCGCGCGATCGCGGGGGTCAGCGGCTGGACGGCGATGCCCAGCGCATCCTGAGCCGCCTGCTGCGTGCTCTGCGTGTCGTCATCATCCTTGTCGAAGCTGTCGTCATTGCCCAGCGACGCCGCGAGCTGTTCCTCCGGCGGACGCTCGCCGACCAGCACGGTCACGGTCATGGGCTTGCCATCGCGAACCAGATCGATCGGGATGCGCGAGCCGACCGGCGTATTGCTGACGAGATAGGACAGCGTCTCGTCCGGCGTCACGGGCCTGCCGTTGACCTTGGTGACCACATCGCCCTGCTTGATGCCACCCTTGGCCGCGCCCTGGCCGGGCTCGACGCCGGCGATCAGCTCTCCGCGATTCTTGGGCAGGCCGAGCGAGGACGCGATATCGTCGGTGATCGGCTGGATCTGGACGCCCAGATAGCCACGCTTGACGTTCTGGCCCTTCATCAGCGTATCGATGACGGGCTTGGCCTGTTCCGCCGGGATTGCGAAGCCGATGCCGACATTGCCACCCGAAGGCGAGAAGATGGCGGTGTTGATGCCGATGACGTTGCCGTTCAGGTCGAACATCGGGCCGCCCGAATTGCCCATGTTGATGGACGCGTCGGTCTGGATGTAGCGGTCATAGGCACCGCCCTGACCGGTGTTGCGATGCAGGGCCGAAACGATACCCGATGTCACCGTGCCGCCAAGGCCGAAGGGATTGCCGATCGCGAGAATCCAGTCGCCGACGCGCGCGCGCGTCGAATCGCCGAACTTCACATAAGGCAGGTTGGTCGCATCGATCTTGAGCACGGCCAGGTCGGAAACGACGTCGCGGCCAATCAGCTTCGCCTTATATTCAGTGCGGTCGGGCAGCGTCACGGTGATCGAATCCACCGCCGCGCCGTTGCGCCCGCCCGAAATGACGTGGTTGTTGGTGACGATATAGCCGTCGGGCGAAACGATGAAGCCCGAGCCGAGCGATGTCGCCTCGCGCGTCACCGGGCGCCCGCCCGATCCGCCGCCATTGCCCTGATCGCCGAACAGGCTGCCGAACGGCGTACCCGCAAACGGGTTGTTCGACTGGACTTCGATCCGCTGCGTCGTCGAGATGTTGACCACCGACGGCTGCAGTCGGGCGGCGAGATCGGCAAAGCTCATCGGCGCGCCGGCGCGCGGTGCGCTGGCCGCGATCGTCCCCGGCTCGTTCTGAGCCACCTGGGCGCCGGCCGGCTGCTGGGCGGTCATCGTGGCGGCGGCGCCACCGACGAGGAGGGCAGTCGTTATAGCGTAGGCGTAACGCACGTCTTTAATGTCCTCTCAAAAGACTGGGCAGGCTCGGCGCGCGATATGCGCGGTCGCAACTTTTGTCCCCCAACGCTGAACGGCGATTGAATGATAACCGAATCAGCGCTTTCCCTCAAACTCGCGGAGATAGCCGTTGTTCGGCCCCATGATGATCTGCGCAGCGCCGCTGGCGGTCGTGCCGTCCACCCCGAAGGTGTGGCGGTAGGACTGCATGGCCCGGTAGAAATCATAGAAGTCCGGATCCTTGTTAAAGGCATCGGCGTAGGTCTTTGCCGCATCGGCGTCAGCCTGGGCGCGGATGAGCTGGGCCTGCTTGCGGCCCTGCGCATCGATGGTCAGCGCTTCCTGCTCGCGCGCGCTGCGCATGCGGGCGAAGGCGGATTCCAGCGGCGCGCCATCGGGCAGGTCGGCGCGCTTGATCCTCACATCGATGATCTCGGCGCCATATTGACGCGCAACGCGGTTCAATCCGGCCTGGATGTTATCCATCACCGTGCCGCGCTCGGGGCTGAGCAGCGCCGCAAAGCGCCGCTTGCCCAGTTCGTTGCGCAGTTCCGAACCGAGGATGGGGCGAAGCTGCTCCGACACGCGATCGGCGGTGCCCGCCGTCACATACATACGCAGCGGATCGACGATACGGTAGCGCGCATAGGCGTCGACATTCAGGCGCAACTGGTCGGTCGACAGCACCTGCTGCCGGTCCATCTCGACATCGAGCACGCGCTTGTCGACCCAGACGACCTGATCGACGAACGGGATGCGCGCAATCACGCCCGCGCCCGAACGGCCGAAATCCTCGCCCGACTTGTAGCGGTTGATGATGTAGAGCGGATCGCCAAAACGGACGATGACCCCCTGCCGCGTTTCCGGCACGACCACGAAGGTCGCAGCGGCGAGAATGAGGAGAGCGAACACGGCGATCGCGACGATCACCGGCGTGCGGATGGACAGGCCGTTCATCAGCGCGTCCCCTCTTCCGGCGTCGCCTCGGCCCGCTTCTTCAGTTCGGGCAGCGGCAGATAGGGCGTCACGCCCGGCGTCTCCACGATCGTCTTGTCCACCTTTGAAAGCACGTCTTCCATCGTTTCATAATACATGCGGCGGCGGGTCACGCCGGGCGCAAGCTTATATTGTTCATAGACCTTGTCGAACGACGCGGCCTCGCCCTGCGCTTTCGCCGTCATCTGCTGGGCGTAGGCATTGGCGTTATTGACATAGCTGATCGCGTTCTGCTGCGCGGCTGTCACCTTCTTGAAGGATTCCATCACCGCTTCGGGCGGATCGGCCTGCTTGATCGCGACGCCCTGGATGCGAACGCCCGCGCGATAATCGTTGAGCAGCGCCTGCATCTTCTGCTGCACATCGGCTTCGATCGCGCCCCGGCCCGATCCGATCGCGTCGTTCAGCGTCACGCTGGCGATCGCCTGGCGCATCGCGCTTTCGGCGACTTCCTTGATCGTCTCGTCGGGATCGGCGAGCTGGAGCAGGTAAAGCGCCGGATCGGCGATGTTCCACCGCACCGAATAGGCCAGATCGACAATATTCTGGTCGCCGGTCAGCATCAGATTCTGCGAATCCGGCGCCGATGTCCCGATGTCGATCGTGCGAATCTCATCGACGTTGCGCACGATCACCTGATCGAACGGTGCGGGCAGGCTGAGCCCGATGCCCGGCCCCATCGTGCCGGCATAGCTGCCGAGCCGCAGGATCACGCCGCGCTCCTGCGGGCCGATGCGATGGAAACAGGTCAGCGCCAGCCAGAGCAGCACGAGCAGGAGGATGGCGTAAAGCCAGATCGGCTTGCCGCCGAAATCGGGCATCCCGCCCCCGCCGCCCAGGCGCGCGCGGCTGCGGCGCAGAAATTCGTCGATCGCGGCGGGGCCATTGCCCGGGCGATTGCCGCGCGGACGCCCGCCCGACGGAGGCTGGTTCCATGGATTGCGCGGGCCGCCGCCCGATCCGCCGCCGCCTCCGCCGCCGCCTTCGCCACCACGGCCGCCCCAGGGTCCGCCGTCATTGCCTGCATCGTTCAGCATCGCGCCAGCCGGGGCGATCCGCTCCAAGATTTTCCTCATGGCGATTCTTATAGGGAGCGAGTCTTACGAAAAACAGTGTCATCCGTCGAACGATCGGCCTATCCGCCCCGGCCATGACCAGCCAAGACCAGATCAGGGCCGCGATCGCGGCCGTCGCGGGCGAGCGCGCGGCCCCCGCACGCCTCGCCGATGGACGCGTTACCGTCATTCTCGACACGACCGGGCTGGCGCCCGCAAGGAGCGCGGACCTTGAGGCCGAAGTCCGCAAGGCGGTTGAGGCCCTGCCCGACGTCGGCGAGGTGCGCATCGCGCTCACCGCCGAGAAAGTCGGTCGCCGGCTGATCGCGGTCGGCAGCGGCAAGGGCGGCGTCGGCAAATCGACCTTCGCCGCGAATCTCGCCATCGCACTCGCCCGCGCCGGTCACGGGGTCGGGCTGGTCGATGCCGACATTTACGGCCCCTCGCAGCCCCGGCTGATGGGCGTCGAGGGCAGCCGCGCACAGGCTGAGGACAAGCGCCTGATTCCCGTCGACACGCCCTCGGGCGTGCCGATGCTGTCGATGGGGCAGCTCGTGAAGCCCGGTCAGGCGATCGCCTGGCGCGGGCCGATGGCGGCCGGCGCGCTTGGCCAGTTGCTGGACGCCGACTGGGGCGACAGGGGTTTGCTGGTTGCGGATCTGCCGCCGGGCACCGGCGACGTCCAGCTCTCGATGATCCAGAAATATCGGCCGGCGGGCGCGATCATCGTCTCGACTCCGCAGGATCTGGCGCTGATCGATGCCACGCGCGCGATTGATCTGTTCAATCAGGCCGGGGTTCCGATCATCGGCCTCGTTGAGAATATGGCGGGCTATCTCTGCCCGCATTGCGGCAAGGCCAGCGATCCATTCGGCCATGGCGGCGCGGAGGACGCGGCGGCCCGGCTGGGCATCCCCTTCCTTGGTCGGGTTCCGCTCGACATCGCGATCCGCCTCGCCTCCGATGCGGGCGCGCCGCCCGCCGCCGGCCACGACGGACCCGGCGAGGCCTTTCACGCCATTGCCGCGCGTATCGACGCGTGGTTGAAGCAAAGCTCTTGAGCTAGGCTGCAACCCCAGCAGGAGAATCAGACCATGCCCCTGACCCGCGACGAAGATATCGCCAAACTGCTGAGCGAGACGCGGACGATCGCGCTGATCGGCGCATCGGACCGGCCCGACCGGCCGAGCTATGAAGTGATGAAGTTCATGCAGGATCACGGCTACCGCGTGATCCCGGTCAATCCGCAGATCACCGGCGAACATGTGCATGGCGAGTTCGTATGGCGCGATCTCTCGCAGATCGGCGATCCGATCGACATGGTCGAGATTTTCCGAAACAGCGCGGCCGCTGGCGAAGCCGTCGATCAGGCGATCGCCGCTGACGCCAAGGCGGTTTGGATGCAGCTTGGCGTCGTCAACGCGGAAGCGGCGGCGCGCGCCGAGGCGGCGGGACTGAAAGTGGTGATGGATCGTTGCCCGATGATGGAAATACCACGGCTGGGCGTGCCGCCCGTGGGTGAAGCATGATGGTCAATCTCGGCCGCCTCGTCCCGCTCGCCCTGCTCGCGCTCGCTGCGCCGGGCCACGCCCAATGGCAGTCGCTCGCCGGCAAGCCCACCGTCTATCGCTGCCCCGACGGAACCAGGGTCGAAGCCTCCTATATCAACGCGAACGAAGCCTTCGTCACCTATATGGACCGCAGCGCGCGGATGAGCGTCGCCCCCTCGGCCGATGGCGTCCGCTATACTGGCGGCGGCTGGCAATGGTGGACCAAGGGCATGGCGCAGGGCATGATCGCCCCGCTCAAACCCGGCGAGACGATCGCTTCCGCTGCGGGCCAGACCTGCGTGGCGGGCAAGAAGGGAAAGTAATCGGGGCACACGGATTATGTGCGGGGCGGCTGCACAAGGCAGCTATCGCGCCGCCCCCGCGCCGGGGCGAGCGAGCCACAATGACGCAATAGCCGCACCGGCAATCGCCGCGGCCATATCCTTTTGCGCATCCCATATATCGCCCTGTTGACCGTTATATTTGTCCGCCATCCCAGGTGCGATGAAGATCGTCAGAAGCCACTCGAAAATCTCGTAGACCGCGCTCGCCGCGCCAATGAAAAGAAATGCGGTCCATAGGCTCGCACACCATCCCATGCCTGCGCATTGCCGCATCAACTCGGCAAAAGGCAGCACCCACAGCAAACCGAACGCGACGTGGACGATGCGGTCATATCCGTTTCGCGCCAGGCCGAACGCACCAGTGATCGTTTGCCCCGTAAGCGACTGCGCCCAATCATCGTAAGGCACATTGGAATAAGTGTAGCGGCCGCCAAGCGTGTGCAGCAGCCAGAAAATCAGGAGCGCCCCCACAGCTTTGTTCGATAATGGCCAGCGGACGAGAAATATCGGCGCCGCAAGGATCAGCAGCACAGTCGGCACATGCTGAAGAGGCGCGATTTCGGGATAAGGCTGGCGAATGTTGGCGAGCAGAACGGCGAGAGCCAAAGCGAAAAGCGCTGCGCCCTGATGACGAGGGAGCCTTCGCCAGGCCTTCAAGTAACGAGTCATTTCAAAGCGATGGCAGCGCCAAGCTGATCTGGAAAGCCTCTCGAAATCCGCGTTCATGCAAACATAGGTTGACCTGACGCGCCCTACCGGACAATCGCCGCAGCCGCGCGTTCGGCCAGCCGCTCGATGGCGGCGGCGTGGATGCCCGGCGCGCTCACCAGCACGCCGAAAATCTCCGCGCTGGTCGAATTGAACGATAGCGCCCGTCCGATGGCGTCGCTGGCCTCGGCCCCTGCCTCGCGCGCGATAAGGACTGCCGCCGCGACGTCCCATTCAAAACCCCAGCGCAGCGTCGCGACCAGATCGGCCTGCCCCGCCGCGACGAGCGCGATGCGCAGCGCAATCGAATTGGGCTTGTCGACTGCGACCAGATCCGCGTCGATCTTGGGCAGCCCGTCGGCGGGCACGCGCGCGCCGGGAAGCCGGTCGCGCACCGCCGCGTGGATCGGCCGGCCGTTGAGCGTCGCCCCCTTGCCGGTTTCGGCGCGCCAGCGCTCGCCGCGCCCCGGCGCATCGAGCACGCCGATCACCGGCTGCCCGCCTTCGACGAGCGCCACTGAAACCGCCCAGCCGCTCCGCCCGCGCAGATAGTCGCGCGTGCCGTCGATCGGATCGACCACCCATACGCGCGGGCCTAGCAACCGATCGGCGCTGTCCGCCGTTTCCTCGGACAGCCAGCCCGCCTCGGGATCGAGCGCCGCCAGCCGCTCGCGCAACATGCGATCGGCGTCGAGATCGACATCGCAAACGGGGTGGCCGGGCACCTTCTCCCAGCGCGCAAAATCCTTCTTCTGGCGCGCGAGCGCCATCGCCGCGACCTCGGCCGCCACTCCGGCGACGCGGTCGGCGAAGCTCTCAGCCACAGGCGACAGTCATACCGTCGATCCGCAGCGTCGGCACGTTGACCGCATGGCGGAAGGCGAGATCGTTGGCCGGGACGATATGGCGCAGCATGTCCTTCAGATTACCGGCGATTGTCAGCTCGGTGACGGCGGGGCCGATTTCACCGCCCCGGATCAGGAAGCCGGACGCACCCCGGCTATAGTCGCCGGTCACGCCATTCACCCCTTGCCCGATCAGGTGCGTGACAAGGATCCCCTCGCCGACCCCCGCGATCAGCGCCTCGCGCGAGACCTCGCCCGGCGCCATGTGCACATTGCTCGCCCCCGCGCCCGGCGCGCCGCTGGTGCCGCGCGCCGCATGGCCGGTGGGGGCAAGGCCGAGTTGGCGCGCCGAGGCGCTGTCCATCAGCCAGCCGGTCAGCACGCCGGCATCAAGGATCCGCGATGCCGCCGTCGGCAGGCCTTCGCCGTCGAAGGGGCGCGAACGCAACCCGCGGATGCGATGCGGATCGTCGAGGATCGTGATCGCCGACGCGGCGACCTCATCGCCCAGCCGATCGAGCAGGAAGCTCGTCCGCCGCGCGATCGCAGCGCCATTGATCGCACCGAGCAGATGGCCGACAAGGCTGCCGCCGACGCGCGGATCGAAGACGACCGGCATTGCGCCGCTCGCGAACTTGACCGGATCGAGCCGCGCCACCGCGCGTTCTCCCGCGCGGCGGCCGATCGCCTCGGCATCCTCCAGATCGCTGAGATGGCGCGCCGAATGATAGGCGCCGTCGCGCTCCATCCCTGATCCCTCGCCGGCGATCACGCTGACCGAAGCGCCATGACCGCTCATCGCGTACGCGCCCGAAAATCCATGGCTGGTCGCGAGTGCGAACAAGGTGCGGCCGACGCTTGCGCCGCCGCCCTCGCTGTTGCTGACGCCCTTCACCGCGCGCGCGGCATCCTCGGCCGCCAGCGCGCGCGCCTTGAGCGCCATCGGATCGGGGTCGACGCCGTCGTCGAGGTCGAGCGCGGGGATGCCGCCTTTCATCAGCCGCTCTTCGGGGGCGAGCCCGGCATAGCCGTCCTCAGGCGCCTCGCGCGCCATCGCCGTCGCGCGCTCGGCCAGCGCCGACAGGCTTGCCGCCGACAGGTCCGACGACGATACGCTCGCCGATCGCTTGCCGACAAAGACGCGCAGACCGATCTCCTCGCCTTCGGAGCGCTGGACATCCTCGAGCGCGCCAAGCCTCACCGCCACGTGCGTCGATGAATCGCCCGAATAGACGGCGTCTGCGGCCTCCGCCCCCGCGCGGCGCGCAGCCGCAATCAGATCATTCACGCGGGCGAGGGCATCGTCTGAACTCAGCATCAGCGTGACTTAGTGAGACTGGGCGGCGGTGGCGGGGAGCATCACGCTGCCGGTGCTGCTGCTCTATGGCGGGGCGATCGCCTGGGTTGTCGGTTATGACACGATCTATGCGCTGCA
>QFNN01000131.1 GCA_003240855.1 Sphingomonas sanxanigenens | reverse complement strand
CCGATGCGGTGCGCCGCTTCGCGTCGGGCCAGCAACATTCGGGCGACATCGCGGTGCGGCTGCGTGTCCGCCCGGAAGAGACCGTGCCGATCTCGATCGCGGGCGCGCGCGGGCTGGGCGAAGTCGCCGTGCTGTTGAGCATGAAGGATTCGGGCGAGGAGACCAAGCTCAAGCGCCAGGTGGCGCAGGCGACCAAGATGCAGGCGGTCGGCCAGCTTGCCGGCGGCGTCGCGCACGATTTCAACAATATCCTGACCGCGATCATCGGCCACTGCGACCTGATGCTGATGCGCCATACGCCGGGCGACAGCGATTATGACGACATCCAGCAGATCAAGGCCAATTCCAACCGCGCGGCGAGCCTGACGCGCCAGTTGCTGGCCTTTTCGCGCCAGCAGACGCTGCGTCCGCAGGTGCTCCAGCTTCCCGACGTGGTGTCGGACGTGTTCAACCTGCTCAAGCGTCTGCTGGGCGAGACGATCCCGATCGAGGTCAAGCATGGCCGCAACCTGGCGCCCGTCCGCGCCGATCCGGGCCAGCTCGAGCAAGTGATCGTCAACCTCGCGGTCAATGCGCGCGATGCGATGCTCGCCAAGGAGGATGGCGACGGCGGCGGCAAGCTGACCATCCAGACCTACGCCGTCTCCGCCGCCGAAGCGCGCCGGGTGAACAGCGAGATCATGCCCGAAGGCGAATATACCGCGCTGCGCGTGACTGATACCGGCACCGGCATCCCGCCCGAGGTGATGTCGAAGATCTTCGAGCCCTTCTTCACCACAAAGGAAGTGGGCAAGGGCACGGGGCTGGGCCTGTCGACCGTCTATGGCATCGTCAAGCAATCGGGCGGCTTCATCTTCGCCGAATCGAAGATGGGGGTGGGGACGAGCTTCGCCATATATCTGCCCGTCCACCGCGCCGAGGCCGGCGAGACCAAGGCCCCGGTGCGCGAGCGCGAGCGCCAGACCGAGCTTTGGGGCAGCGGCACCGTCCTCCTCGTGGAGGATGAGGATATGGTGCGCGCCGTCGCCGAACGCGCGCTCACCCGCCACGGCTACAAGGTCATCACGGCGGCGAATGGCGAGGAAGCGCTGGAACGGCTTGCGGAAAGCGCCGCGATCGACCTGCTGGTCTCCGACGTGGTGATGCCGACGATGGACGGCCCCACCATGGCGCGCCACGCCCGCGCGCGGAACCCTGAGCTGCCGATATTGTTCATGTCGGGCTATGCCGAGGAACAGTTGCGCAAATCCATCGATCTCGACGGCATCGGTTTCCTGCCCAAGCCCTTCTCGGTGCAGCAGCTTGCCGAGGCAGTGCGTGGCGTGCTCGCGCCCAAATAGGGGGCAAGGCGGGCGTCGGCGGCTTTCGTTCCAGCCGGATAGGCGCTAGGTGCGGGCGGAATGAGCGAGCAAGCGAACCGCCCTGCGATCCTGATCGTCGAGGACGAACCGATCATCGCCATGATGATCGAGGATTATCTGGATGAGCTTGGCTATGCCGTCGCCGGCAGCGCCGACAGCGTCGCCGCAGCGCTCGCGCTTGTGGCCGAGGGCGGTTGCGACGCGGCGATCCTCGACGTGCATCTGAGCGGAGGCGAGCCGGCCTGGCCGGTCGCCGACGCCTTGCTGGCCGCCGGCATCCCCTTCGTGCTGGCGACGGGCGGACAGACCACGCCGCCGCCCGCTGCCCATGCCCACGCGCCGGCCTTGTCCAAACCCTATATGATCGACGCCCTCGGCGCCGCGCTGGACGCGCTGGTGGCGCGCGCCTGACATATTTTGTTCCGCTCTTGTTCTTGTGGAACAAATCATATACACGGGCTTCAGGAGCGTTGATCGGGACGCGCCGTCCATCTACGAGGGAGCCCGGCCATGGCGGCACAGCTTAAGGTCATAGACAGCGGAACTGCGGGGAATATGGACAGGCAGAAGGCACTCGAGGCGGCGCTCGCACAGATCGACCGCGCATTCGGCAAGGGCTCGGCGATGAAGCTGGGCAGCAAGGAAACGATGCAGATCGAGGCGATCTCCACGGGATCGCTGGGGCTCGACATCGCGCTGGGCATCGGCGGCCTGCCGCGCGGCCGCATCATCGAGGTTTACGGACCCGAAAGCTCGGGCAAGACGACGCTGGCGCTCCACGCCATCGCCGAGGCGCAAAAGGGGGGCGGCACCGCCGCCTTCATCGACGCCGAACATGCGCTCGATCCGGTCTATGCCAAGAAGCTGGGCGTCAACATCGACGAACTGATCGTCTCGCAGCCCGACACGGGCGAGCAGGCGCTGGAGATCGCCGACACGCTGGTGCGCTCCAACGCGATCGACGTGCTGGTGATTGACTCAGTCGCGGCGCTCGTACCGCGCGCGGAGATCGAAGGCGAGATGGGCGACAGCCATGTCGGCCTGCAGGCGCGCCTGATGAGCCAGGCGCTGCGCAAGATCACCGGATCGATCAGCCGGTCGCGCTGCATGGTGATCTTCATCAACCAGATCCGCATGAAGATCGGCGTGATGTACGGCAACCCGGAGACGACGACGGGCGGCAACGCGCTCAAATTCTACGCTTCGGTCCGCCTCGATATCCGTCGCACCGGCCAGATCAAGGATCGCGACGACATCATCGGCAACGCCACGCGCGTGAAGGTGGTGAAGAACAAGGTCGCCCCGCCGTTCAAGCAGGTCGAGTTCGACATCATGTATGGCGAAGGCATCTCGAAGGTCGGCGAGATTCTCGATCTCGGCGTCAAGGCCGGGCTGGTCGAGAAATCGGGCGCCTGGTTCTCCTATGATTCGATCCGAATCGGCCAGGGGCGCGAGAACGCCAAGACCTATCTGCGCGAGAATCCCGAGGTGATGAACAGGCTTGAAAAGGCGATCCGCAGCCAGACCGAGCGCGTCGCCGAGGAAATGATGACGGGATCCGGCGCGGACGATGACGACGCCGACCTCTGATGCGCCCTGGCCCGGCGACGGCCGGGCGAGGGACACAGGGGAAAGCGGCGTCCTGCGCGCCAAGCACCCGGGGCCCGCCGACTGGTTCGGCGGGCCTCTTTGCATTTTGGCGGGGTGGGCGGACAGGGGCGCTCGCACGCCTATTGGCGTCTCGCGTCTCGTCATTGCGAGCGCAGCGAAGCAATCCAGCCTGACATCGGGCTTCCTCTGGATTGCTTCGCTGCGCGCGCAATGACGGGGACGGCGCCGATGCCCCGCTCTGGACAGGCGCTGGAGCAGCGTTGACAATCCGCCGCGACAATCATCGGAGAGGCCCATGACGATCATCGTCCACCATCTCGAAAACAGCCGGTCGCAGCGCGTGTTATGGATGCTCGAGGAGCTTGGGCTTCCCTATGAGGTGAAGCGCTACGAGCGCGATCCCAGGACGATGCTCGCGCCGCCCGCGCTCCGCAAAATCCATCCTCTGGGTAAATCGCCGGTGATCGAGGATGGCGAATGGGTGATCGTCGAAACGGGGGCGATCGTCGAATATCTGGTCGAGAAGGCCGATGGCCGTCTGGGACCGCCGCCGCACCGGCCGACGATCCTGCGCTATCGTCAGTTTCTTCATTATGCCGAAGGATCGCTCATGCCGCCGCTGCTGGTGATGCTCGTCATCAACCGGCTGGGGCTGCTCGGTCGTCCGGCGCGTTCGCGCATCCAGGCGATGCTCGACCAGCATCTCGATTATCTCGAGCGCGAACTTGGCGAGCGCGACTGGTTCGCGGGCGACGATTTCACCGCCGCCGATGTGATGATGAGCTTTCCGCTGGAAGCCGCGCGCGGCCGCGCCGGGCTCGACTCGCGCCGCCCCCGCCTCATGGGCTGGCTCGACCGCATCCATGCGCGTCCGGCCTATCAGGCCGCACTCGAACGCGGCGGGCCTTATGCCTATGCGTGACTGATGGCGGGCTCATTCTTCGTCATTGCGAGGCCGCGGAGCCGATGACGCAATCCAGCCTGACGCCAGGCGTGGCGCTGGATTGCTTCGCGGCGCTCGCGATGACGGGCGTCAGGGATGTCGGTGCGAGGGCGCGTGCGGCGGCTCGATCTCGGCAGGTTCGCGCGGATCAAGATTGCCTTCCCAGCGCGCGATCACGGTGCTGGCCACCGCATTGCCGATCACGTTGGTCGCCGTCCGCCCCATGTCGAGGAAATGATCGACCGCGAGGATCAGCAGCAGCCCCGCCTCGGGAATCTTGAACAGCGAGAGCGTGGCCGCGATCACGACGAGGCTGGCGCGCGGCACGCCGGCGACGCCTTTCGACGTCACCATCAGCACCAGCAGCATCGTGATTTCCTGCGTCAGGTTGAGATCGATGCCATAAGCCTGCGCGATGAAGATCGTCGCGAAGGTCATGTACATCATCGAGCCGTCGAGGTTGAACGAATAGCCCAGCGGCAGCACGAAGCTGGCGATCTTGGGCGGCACGCCGAAGCGGTCGAGCGCTTCCAGCGTGCGCGGATAGGCGGCCTCCGACGAGGCGGTCGAAAAGGCGATGAGCAGCGGCTCGCGGATATAGCGGATGAGCAGCCGAGTCCGTCCGCCGACGATCAGGAAGCAGGCGCCGAGCAGCACCGCCCAAAGGATGATGAGGCCAAGGTAGAAGCTGCCCATGAAATAGGCGAGGTCGCCGAGGATGGCGGGGCCGCGCTCTGCGATGGTGCCGGCCACCGCCGCGAACACCGCGAAGGGCGCGAAGCGCATCACATAGGATGTGATCTGGAGCATCACGGCGACCAGCGCCTCGATCGCGCTGACCAGCGGCTTCGCCTTTTCGCCGACCGCCGTGATCGCGACCCCGACGAACAGCGAGAATATGACGATCTGAAGGATCTCGTTGGTCGCCATCGCCTCGATCATCGAGGCGGGAAAGATGTGCGTCACGAAATCCTTGATGTCGAAGCCGGCCTGATCGACGCCGCTCGCCGCCGTGACCGGGGGCAACGGGAAATCGAGCCCGATGCCGGGCCTGAGCAGGTTGACGAGGATCAGCCCGAGGGTGAGCGAGACGAGGCTGGCGCTGACGAACCACAGCAAGGCGCGCGCGCCGACGCGGCCAAGCGCGGCGGTATCGCCCATGTGCACGATGCCGGCGACCAGCGTCGAAAAGACCAGCGGCGCGATGATCATCTTGATCAGGCGCAGGAATATGGTGGTGATGATCGAGAAATAGCCGGCGACCCTTTCCAGCGTCGCATGCTGCGCCGGGGTGGCGTCGCCGATCGACGCGTTGACGATCCAGCCGACGATGATGCCGAGCACCAGCCCGGCCAGAATATAATAGGTCAGGCGCTTGGCCACGAACGATCCCCATCCAGTGTCGGCCCCAACAAGGCGATTGTCGCCGCCGGGTCAACCCGCCCATTGCGGCGCGGGGGCAAGGGTGGCAGCCTGCGGCAGGACGCATGAAGGCGCTGACGCTTCGATTCAGGGGGACGACATGAACGGCAATTTCACGATCGGGCGGCGCGCCTTGCTGGCGGGCGGCGCGGCGATCGGCGCATCGCTGGCGCTGCCGCTCCGGGCCTTTGCCGCCGATATCGACACAAGCGACCTGCAGCCGATGACCGGCGACGTGAAGCCGATCGACGCGGCGGAGCGCGCCCGGCGCATCGCCCGCGCGCAGAAGCTGATGGCCGACAACGGCCTTTCCGCGATCCTGATCGAGCCGGGATCGTCGATGATCTATTTCTCCAACATCCGCTGGTGGCGATCGGAGCGGCTGACCGCCCTGCTGATCCCGGTCGAGGGGCGGCCGGTGGTCGTCACGCCCTTCTTCGAGGAGCCGTCGGTCCGCGAATCGCTTGGCGTCGATGCCGAAGTGCGCGTCTGGCAGGAGGATGAAAGCCCGATCGCGCTGCTCGCCGGGGCGTTGCGCGATCGCAAGCTTGCCAAAGGCAGGATCGGCATCGAGGAAACCGTGCGCTTTTTCGCGTCCGACGGACTGGCGCGCGCGCTTCCCGGCGTCGAGATCGTCAGCGCCAATCCGGTCGTGCGGGGTTGCCGGATGATCAAGACCGCGCCCGAGATCGCGCTGATGCAGAAGGCGGCCGACATCACCGTCGCGGCGTTTCGCTGGACGTGGCCGCGCGTGAAGGAAGGCATGACGCCGGGCGAGATCGACGCGCTGATCGGGGCTGCGACGCGCAAGCTGGGCGGCGACTATGGCGGCGGGCTGATCCTGCTCGGCGAAGCGGCGGCCTATCCGCACGGCAGCCACAAGCCCCAGCATGTCCGCGAGGGCGAGGTCGTGCTGTTTGATTGCGGCTGCACGGTAGAAGGCTATGCGTCGGACATCTCACGCAGCTTCGTGCCCGGCAAGGCGCCCGATCCGGTGCGCAAGGTGTGGGATCAGGTGCATGAAGGCCAGCAGATCGCCTTCCGCACGGCGCAGGTCGGCACGCCGGCGGGCGCGGTCGACGATGCGGTCCGCGCTTATTACGAAAAGCTCGGCTACGGCCCGCGCTACAAGCTGCCCGGCACGCCGCATCGCACCGGCCACGGGATCGGGATGGACGGGCATGAGCCGGTCAATTTCGTCCACGGCGAAACCACGCCGCTGGCGCCCGGCATGTGCTTTTCCGATGAGCCGGGGCTTTATCTGCCCGGCAGCTTTGGCGTGCGTCTGGAGGATTGCATTCACATCACCGAGGCGGGGCCGCGCTGGTTCTCCGTTCCGCCGCCTTCGATCGACAAGCCGTTCGGGTGAACAACGTGGCGAACAAATCTGAACAAATACGATTGCTGGCTCGGCAAGGGATGAGCAAGGCGGAAATTGCTCGTGAGGTTGGGGTTCGATATCAGTTTGTTTATAACGTCATTCGAAAGTCCTCCTCGATTGTACCAATATCGACGATCAAGAAAGATCGCTCAAAGCTAATATCGAAACCCGTATTGGAAGAAGATGCTTTGCTTGCGGCTGGATTTAATCGCGCGGGCCGCTGGATACGTGACAGTGGAGGCGGCATACTGATCGACGGGAAAGTCCCGTATGAGCCGGGCGTGTATGCATTTTGCCAGGACGGGCAGACGCAGTACGTCGGCGTGGCCACGATGGGCCTCGCAAAACGCCTTTATTTTTACCGAAAACCGGGTATATCTCAAACTACGAGTATTCGTATTCGCGGTATTATTGATGAAGTGATCTCTAATTCTCCGGTCCACATTTTAGTCGCGATGCCGGAAAATTTGAGTTGGAATGGGTTGCCGGTCAATGGAGCGGCTGGGCTGGAGCTAGGCCTTATCCAAATATATTCTCTGCCTTGGAATAAGCGAAGCGCCGGCTGAAAGGTTCAAAGGTGGTAGGCTTGTTTCGAATGAGGATTGTCCGGCAACCTTCCCTTCGCGCTTGAGCAAAAGCCCGCGCGCCCCTAGATCGCACTGATGAGCTCGACCAACGATATCCGCCGTTCCTTCCTCGACTATTTCGAGGGCGAAGGTCATGCGCGCGTCCCGTCCGCGCCGAGATCTTCCAGAAGCCCGT